>JBAXYB010000009.1:0-53592 GCA_037127585.1 Verrucomicrobiota bacterium | reverse complement strand
TGCCGAGGCCGCTGGCACCGAGTTGCTCCAGGCAACGCAAGTAAATGCTGAGCCGGTAAACCGTTCGCTTAGGGATAGCAGTTTTCATGGAACGGAGAACAGACTAACGCTCAAAGGACGCTCCGTCAAAGGCCAACGAACCAAAAAGCAAAAGCCCCGCCCAATTGGGCGGGGCTTGCCTAATTCTTGCGATCAACTTAGGGATTGACGAATGGGAACGGGGCTAAAACGGCCGTGTTGGTTCCCTTGAACTTTGTTTCGAAGGCTACTCGGCCATCATTATAGAGAGTATTGGCTCCAGCAGACTTATGCGGCGAACCGATAAGCGGCGCCACACCTTGTACATATTGAGCAGACGTACCTGGAAGACCCATCTTATCAGTCGCGATGACATCATCAGAACTTGCCTGCCAAACCAACCCAGTCTGGTAGGAATAACTACAAGTTCCCAAGTCTGCAGTTTGGGCGACGAACTGGTTCGTTGCCTTGTCCGAGCTGCTCGGGCAAGTCAATACCTTGGCGCTTCCAAGCGTATTAGACAACATTGCGAAGTGATTGAAAGCAACAGTGACGGCACCAAACGTCGCGCTGCTAATAGGAAGCCTATCGTTGAAATCCGACGAATACTGCGCCATCGCCAGACCGATTTGCTTGAGGTTGTTCAAACACTGTGTGCGCCGGGCTTTTTCACGCGCGGTCGCCAAGGCTGGCAACAGCATCCCTGCGAGAATCGCGATGATCGCGATAACGACTAGCAACTCGATGAGCGTGAACCCACCGATTTTTTTCTTGAATAACTTACTCATACACAATCTCCATTCCTGAGTTTTGTTTTTTAACTTTCCTCGCCCGCCCTACTGGGATACTGCCCCGCGTCTCGACGGGTAACCACGAAGGGAACATACGGAGTTGACCGACCGGTGTCAAACAGGAAACCGACAAAAATAGCCGGCCCAGACAACAAGGGACATCCTGACACTGCCGCCGGTGTAGCCGCGCCTCTGTGAGGCGCGTGTCGTTTCCAGGCGGTGCCACCAGTCGCACGGCTCATAGAGCCGTGGCTACACCGGCAGTCCACATCGTCACGGCGACCCGTGCGAAAACGACCAGCGGCTTGGCATCACCCATTCCACTTCACGGTAAAATCAGCCAGAGTAGGCTGGGCAAGCCGTTCGTAGTCCGCGTAACTCATCTTGATCGCATCGCTATGCGTCCCGGCTTCAAACACGATCCGCGTATTCTCCGCTAAACTCCGGTCGACATACGTGGCCACGCCGTACAACAGCCCAAAAGGCGGCATCGTCCCCAACTCGCAATCCGGGAAGACCTCCCGAAACTCCGCCTCCCCCGCCAACCCCGTCGCCCCGAGTCGCCCCAAATCAATCCGCCGATCCGCCGGCAGCACAGCCAACGCTAGACCGGCCGGCAGTTTCACCACGATCACTTTCGCATGTTCACGACCGGGAACGCCTTCGATGGCGGCCAGTTCCTGCGCCGTGTACGCCAACGGATGATGCACGATCTCGTATCGAACTTTGTGCTGATTAAGAAAATCGATCAATCGAATCGGAATATTCACCGCACCTCCTGTATTGCCGCCAGGGCTGGATCGCGCGCCGCCAGTTTGGCCAAAGACGGATCCGCCGCCACCGCCAATCGCAACATCTCCGCCGCCGCCGGTAGCCGCCCCAACCCGGCATATGCACAAGCCAAATTATAATGCACCGCCGGCAAATCCGCGCGCTGCTGAACCACCTGTTCCAACTCACGCGCCGCTTCCGCCGGCTGGCCCAACTTCAACAAACTCAAACCCACCGCCGCCCGCGCCACCGCATCGGCCCCGTTCAACTCCACCGCGCGCCGCGCCACCGGCAAACACTTCCCAAACTCGCGCTGCTTCACGAACGACACGGCAATATCATGATACACCGCCCCCAACAGCTTCCGCGACTCCGCATCGCCAGTTTGCTGCTGAAATGAAATCTCTGCGTACGGCAGCGCCTCAGCAAAACGTTCCTGACCAATCAACGCTTGCGCCACAAACCGGTGTTCGACCGGCGAATTCGGATAATGCGCGATCACCGCCTGCCACAACGTGACATCGTCCTGCCAAACCGGAATTTGTTCCTGCGTCCGCGCACACAGCCAGATCAAATGCCCGCCCACCGCCACCAGCAAGACCCCCTTCCCCAAACCGCCCAATCGCTGCCGCAACCAAACCAAGCCGCCCGCCATCAACAACAAAGCCGGTACAACCGGCAAATACGCAAACCGGTCCGCCACCGCCTGACCGCCCGCCTGCAACACCCCCGAGACCGGCAACACCCAGGCCAGATAAGCCAACCCCGCCGCCGCCCCCGCCGGCCACCGGCGCCAGCCGCCCACCAAGAGCGCAGTCACCCCCACAATCAGCACGGCCGGCACAATGAACTCCGGTTGCCGGAGATCATTCCATTCCCCCAGTGGGTAAAACGGCGACAACCACGCTGGCCAAGCCAGTTTCCAGACATAAAACACCAGACTTCGCATCGCCACCAACACCCGCGTTCCCGGCCCCATCTGAATCGCGCTCAGCGCCCCAGTCCCGGTCTGACCGATGATCGTCAGCAAACTCACGAACCCGGCCAGACCAAACAACAGCCACTTCTCGCGAATCAATTTCCCCCAGCCGCGCGCCGCCGTTCGTCGCAACGGAAAAATATCGAGCGCCAGAAAAACCACCGGCAGCGGTACCGCCATCGGCTTACTCAACAACGCCGCGACATACGCCGCCACCATCGCCCACCACCACCGACGCTGTTCTTCCGCGGCCGCCCAGCGGACATACGCGCAGAGTGCCAACAACGAGAAAAAGGCTGACACCAGCGTCTTCCTTCCGGCCACCCACGCCACCGCCTCAACCTGCAACGGATGAACCGCAAACACCAACCCCACCCACCCCGCCAAACAAAGTCGTTCGAGATCGTCCCACGGGGCCGCCCACTTGCTCAACTGCCAAGCCAGCACAACCACCAACCCGGCATTGAGCGCATGCCAAACAACACTCTGCGCGTGATGCCCGGCCGGCTGCAACCCCCACACCGCGCAGTCCAGCCCATGTGACAACCACGTCAACGGATGATAATAAATGTACGTATTCGTGAACGCCCACCACACCCCCGCCCAACTCACCCGGTATTTCCCCGCCAACTCCAAATACAGATTATCATCCCAATGCGTAAACCCATTCCGCACCGCCGGCCAGTGCAATGCCAGCGCCAGCAAACCCACGCCGATTGCCAAACCGGACAGCTTCGCCTTCACCAAAATTTCCAATCCCCGCGCGTCAACACCCACGCGGCCAGCGCCGCGTTGCTCACGGCGTGCGCAACGACACAAGCCCACACACTGCGCGTCCGGTACAGCAGCCCGTTGTACAGCGCCCCGCAAATCAACCCCGCAATCCATTGGTCGTGCTCCAGCCCGAACATCACCGTCGTGATTGCGAATGACGCCCACGTGAATGTGCCGACCGGCACGCTCTGGAAATCTTCCTTCACCAACCAGCGAATGAGAAACGCCCGCCAAAACAATTCCTCCATCAACGGCACCACCACCACCGCGCCCACGATCCGAAACGCAATAAACCCATATCGGCCGGTCGGATCAAAAGGCGGCGTGGTATTCGGTATCGGCGGCGGCCAATCGAGCCACTGGCTCAACTTCATCTCGGTCGAAAATAAAATCTCGCTGATCTTCGGATAATACGGATCGCCGAAAATCCAAATCGCGATGGCGACCAACCCGACTGCCACCGCCAGCCACGACATTCCGGGCGACCGCAATTCCGGGTATTCCCGGCGAAACCACCACAACGCCGCCGCCACCGCGAGTGTTTTTAGCGGATAAATCCAGAGCAGATTGCCCGGCGATTGAATCAGAAGAAACCCCATGTAAATCGCCATCGGCAACACATAGGGCAACCACGGTCGCGGCTTCACCTAGACCGCCACCATGTGATCGATGGCGAAGTTAAGCGGACGCTTCATGAGCGCAGCCTAGCAAATCAGCCCCGGGATGGGAAGCGGCCGTGGGCGAAGCGTTGACACGCGCGGTTTGACTGTGGCAAGAGGCTTCCCCGCATGAACCCGACTATTGCCGGCGCATTACAACCGTTTGTGGACCGCCATTCGCTGGCGGGGGCGGTGACGCTGGTGGCAACGAAAGACAAAATCGTCGACGTGACCGCCGTCGGCTTCGCGGACATCGCGGCGCAGAAACCGATGCAGCCGGACAGCTTGTTTTGGATCGCGTCGATGACCAAGCCGATGACCACCACCGCGCTGCTGCTGCTGTTGGTGGACGAAGGGAAGCTGAGCGTGGACGACCCGGTGGAGAAATACTTGCCGGAGTTCGAGGCGCAGATGGTCGTGGCGGAGAAAGCGGAGGACCGCGCGGTACGGATGCGGGCATGCCGGCGCGCTGGCGACGAATATGACGATCGATTGGAAGCGGGAGTTGGTGATGATTTACCTCGTCCAGCACGCGGGCTTCCCGGCGGACGGAAATCAGGCCAGCCAAGTGTTCTATCGGATGGTGGGGCAATGTTTGTAGGATGCGGGCCGCGCCGCGCATATTCCCACACGAAGTCATTGTCAACCGGCGCGTTCACCATATAGAAATCAGTCCGCGAGCCAACTCGTTTTGAAACTGCTTACCGCCATCTATTTACTGGGAGTGTTGTTAGGTGCGACCTTGATCGGCCACGGCCAGGAAGTGGCGTTGGCGGCGGATGAATTCAAAAAACTCGACACGTTCGAGGGAGTACGGCGACCCGGCCACAGCGGAGTTCTTTTTTGTTGCCGTCTGGTTCAACCAGTATTGTGTCGTTGTTCATGTGGGGGAGATTTTCCGGCAACATGAACCGTACTTGGCATGGCGCGGGTTCACCAAAGCAGCCGCGCGCCAAACGGTGCATGTCGTCTGGGATTTGCCGGAGCCGCCACCGCTGCTGGCGGAACTGATCCCCCTGTTCCGGGAAGCTAATTTTAAACTGGTCGTGAAGTCACCCGGCCTGAACCGGGACTTATTCGACGAAGTTCAGAACCAAGCGAATTTTTCGGGGACGTAGACGATGTCCGAAGTCTGGAGATAGAAGACTTCGCTCGTCTTGCCGGCGAGGACTCGCTTTAAGTCGACGGTATATTTTTTCACGCCGTTCTTCTCTTGGCGAATGACGACGACGGCACTCAGGTTGGCTTTTGTATAGTCAAACCCGCCCGCTTCCATGACGGCTTCGAGGGCGGAGAGCGGATGGTCGCTCATGACTTTCCCCGGCCGCAGCACCGCGCCGGTCACAAACACGGGGAACGTGGAGGACACGACGGTCACAGTGACTTCTTTGGAGACCAGTTGCGAAGCGCAGAGTTTGATGAGTTCTTTTTGGAGGTCAGCCGGGGTGCGGCCTGCGGCGACAACCTCACCGACCATCGAGAGAACGATTTTGCCATCCCGGCGAATCGGCTGCGTGGTATCGAGACTCGGGGCGCCGGGGAACGCAATGCGCAAGACGTCGCCTTCGCGCAAAGTGATGGGCTGGGATTGAGCGCTGACGAGCGAGGCGGTTGGAATCGTTGACGCGGTCTGGCAGCCGGTCAGCCCCAGCAGCGCCAAACAGCTGACCGCGACCAGCACCGGTAAACGGCGGGCGGATTGGATGGACTTAAGAATCAGCATTGAATTCAGCGACATGGGCAACCTCCTAGGGCTTTTGATACTTGGTTTGGAGAAACTGACTTTGTTTATACTCTTCGTGCGATTTGGTCAAAATAAATTGTCCCAGCCATTACTTGGCCGAGCCAGATTTTCCCTGCTTGGCCGTATAAGTCAGCGGTTGTTCGCCCGCGAAAGATTCTCGATCAACAAGGAGGACGACTGTCATCGTTATGGCGGCACCGGGTTTTGAAATCGTTTGATCACTCATGCCGATGGCCGCCCACGGCTCGGCCCATGATCCATTTTTCAACTTCACAGATACTTCCCAATGGCCGGTATTCTTTATGTAATCGAGCTGGCAACGGTTGTTGTCCACCTCACCGCGGCCTTTGTCGTCCAACAGAAAACTCACCTGAGCGCCCCCCAGGCTGATGGTTACAGTTTTACCGGCGAAACTGTAGTCGGCTGGTAAATGCACGGTGCCTTTGAAACTACAACTGTCCGCATTGGTCTTGGCAAAATTCACTTTGGCATTCAGTTTCGTGATTTCCAGCTCGCAAACCACGGATACGGTGAAGGCGGTCGTGTTGCTCGTCAATCCATCATCCACCACCACGTTGGCGGTATAAGGACCGCAGATGGGCGGATAGACGTAGGTAGTCGTACTCGCGGAAGATCGAGCACTACCCACGCCGTCACCAAACATCCACGTGTATGACAAGGGCCGGGCAATCGAGTTTACCGCCCCGACATCGAACACATTTGTATTACCGGCGATCACTGCGGCCGTGTTGCCCACACGCATCAACGCATTCGTCACGGTCGGGGGCGTGGTGATTTGAATGGTCGCATTGGTCGAGTTGAAGGTGGCCACCAGCGTGCGATTGGCATTGGCGGTGAACGTGTAGCTGGCCGCCGGGCTAACCGGTATCCCACCTTCGCTCCAATCAGCAAAACTGTACCCACCATTGGCTATCGCGGTCACGGTCACGGTCGTGCCGCTCAGAAAGCTGCCCCCACCGCTTGTTGAGCCACCGGCCACTGGGGACGCGCTGGTGCTGATCGTGATCGTACTGGCATTGGCAACAGTGACATTGCGGGTTTGGAAACTAGTCTGACCTTTGGTGTCATAGACCATCATCTTCACCACATGCGGCCCGTTGCTGTAGAGCGTCGTGTCCCACATCAAATGTTCGCCGCCGAAGTGGTAGTGGCCGGCGGTGTTCACATCGGTGTATCCCAAAATGTTATCGACGTAGAACTCCGCTTTCACCGTCCCCACATCATCATGACCGTCCCCGAAGAATTCTGAGTTCGCGCCTGAAACAGTCGCGCCTTCGGTGGGCTTGGTGAGCGAGGTGGTGGGCGGTTGGTCGGCGTTGACCTTGAGGGTGAAGGATTGGGTTGAGTTGGGCAGTACGCCGTTGGCGGCTTGAACGGTGACGCTAAAATTGCCGGTTGCCGCGGGAGTCCAGGTGATGAGTCCCGTGGTGGCGTTAATGCTCATGCCGCTGGGGAATGTGGACAGCGAGTAGGTCGGGGCCGGATTGCCGGTCGCGCTCACGTCGTAACTGTACGCGGCCCCGGCTACCGCCGTGGTGACCGGTAGGGAGGTAATCGCGGGGGCGAGCTGATTGTTGTCGAGAGCTGTGACGCTGACGGTGCGCGTCGTAGCTCCAGCCGCGGAAACCGAGATCGTGGCGGTATCGGTCACGGTGTCGACATCCGCCGCGGCGGCGATGGTGACAGTCTGCGGTGTTGCGTAATTCGCGGGCGTAAAAGTCAGCGCCGCCCCACTGGCCACGCTGATGTCGGCGTCACCGGCAGAGCGGGCAACGGTGACGGCCACGTCGGCGCCGGGGACGCTAGCCAAATTCACGGTGAAGGTGCCGCTGGAAGCTTCGTTGATTGTTAATGTGGTGGTGCTGAGCACGAGACTCGGCGTGGCGGTATCGATGGCGTTGACGACGACGTCGTACGTGGGCAAGCCCGGGGAGGAAACACTGATCGTCGCGGTGCTGTTGGCAAGGTCGGCATCGGTCGTGGCGGTCAATGTGACCGACTGGAGCGTGGCGTAGTTGGCCGGTGTGAACGTCAATTGCGCCCCGCCGGTAACGGTGACATTCGGGTCACCGGCGGTTTTGGCGACGGTGACGGTGACGTTGCTGGCCGGCGCTTGCGCCAAGCGGACGGTAAAGACAGCGGTGCCGCCTTCGATCATGTTGAAGGCGGTGGGGGTGACGATGAGATTTTGCTCGGTGCCGTTGTACGCCAACTTCGAGAGGATGCCGCTGCCGACGCTCACATAATACAGCGCGCCATCGGGGCCGGTGGTCGCGTCGACATAACTGGTGACGCCGGTCACGAAGAAATCGTCGCTGCTGACTTCGTTGTTGGCGTCGAGCGTCGCGCGCTGGATGCGACCGGAGTTGTAGTCGCCGTGAAAGTAATTCCCGCGATAGGCCGCTGGGAAAGCCGTGCTGTCGTAGAACGTCCCGCCCGTGATCGCGCCACCCTGATTCAAGGTGACAGCGCTGCCGGTCCCGCTCGTCTCATTCGGGCCGGCTTGACTGACAGTGAAGGTCGTCGGGCTGGGCACGCTGGCGAGGTAGAACGAGCCGTTGAAGCTGCCGGCGGTGACGCCGCTGATGGTGATTTTGTTGCCCTTGCGGAAACCGTGATTGGACTCGGTAGTAAATGTGACAATGTTGTTATTGCGGACGGCGCCGCCGGACGCAATGGTCCGGGTGTCGGTACCATTGGTCCGATAAACGATGACCGGGGCAATGTAGCCCGCGGGCTGATTATTTTCGTAGGTGTTCCAGCCGGCATGATCGCCGCGGTTGACAACCATGACCTGTTCGTAATTTTCACCCGTAATGTTCACCCACAGCTGGCCTGTGCCGGGCTGAAACGTGAATTTGAATGGATTGCGAAAACCCCGCGCCCAGATGTAATCGTTGTTGGGACCGCCGCCGTCAAAGAACGGATTGTCGTTGGGAACGCTGCCATCGAGATTGGCTCGCCCCACTTTCGAGGCGAGCGAGGTCAGGTCGGCGTTGACACCGGTGCCGTTGCCGTTGTCTCCGATGGACCAATACAATTTGCCATCGGGGCCGATGCCGATTGCCCCGCCATCATGATTTTGCCCGACCGTCGGCAAGCCGGGCACGATGACCGTCTTGGCGGTACCGATGTCGTTGCTATCGGTGTACCGGATGATTTGCTGCTCGGAGGCGGAAACCGTCACGAAGACGTAGACGTAATGGTTCACGACGAAATTCGGATCGAAGCAGATCCCGTTGAGGCCACATTCGCTACTGTTGTAGAGTGGACTGACCGTGGCAAACGGCGTGGCGTTCAGAACGCCATTTTTCAAAATCCGGATCTGGCCATCTTTGCGCGTGATGAAAAGCCGGTTCGAGCCGTCCGGCGCCCACAATAAATCGGTAGCACCGCCAAGGTTTGCCGCGTCGTTGATGACAACCGATTCGGTGAAGTTGGAGTCCAGCGGCGCCGCCTGACCAGTGGACGAACAACTCACAAAGGCACCGATCAAGATAAGTGATGTAATTAGTCGATGCATAAACTCACAACTCCAATACCACCGAGACAACAAAACCCCGGCAGGTCGAATTGACCTACCGGGGTTTGCTGATTGCTAATAGTTACTTAGCGAAAGCGAACTTCCGTGACCGCGCGAACACCGCCAAACCGGTCAGGCTCGAACCGAGCAACACGAGCGTCATGCCGCCGTCTGGAACCGTCGCCCCACCATTGCCAACTTCAACCGACGAACAGAACTTGGTTAAACCGACGCACTTTGAATCAATCACGATCTTCTCTGTCAATGAATAGGCATAGCCCAACGCCAATGGCGTGGATGAGGATCCCGACAGATTGTTCTGATAAACTTGGCTCTCGAGGAGAGTGCCAGTTCCAAACAACTGATTGCCAGCGTCGGCATACGTCTCAAACAGAACCGAGCCGCCCCCAAAAGAGCCGCCCGAGATTGAGGACACAACATTTGCCGCACTTGGCCCAAATCCCGTGTCAGAGAACAGGACCGTCAACGGTGAACCACCGACGGAGCCCGAAACGAAGTCCAAGCTAATGCTTGGGGCCGTTTGCGACCCACCGGACACGGCGATTGCCAAATTCAAGTTCCAACCACCAACCGACCCCAACCACGTGATGGAGTCGTTAGCACCGAAACTCAAATCCCCCGCGCCACCGTCAACGACTGTCACGGTAGACCCGTTGGATTGTAATTGCAGCGTTGGAATGGCTTGCGCCGACAGTGCCAAAGCTGAAACCGCAACTGCGACCATCAAATGTTTTATACTATTCATACCCTAATTTCTTCCCTTCTGCATTTTCCCTATACCGTTGTTTGACAAACTACCCCAAGCGAACAGCGCTTGCATGGCTTGTATTAGCTGACACCATGCCACCAGGAAAAATTTCTTCTTACATTAGTCGCAATCTATTATGCTAAAGCGTATTACAAATTAAAATAAATTTCAGTTTAACTCAAACAAGAGTTTGAACACATCCTGAAGTGTAAAATATTTCGACAATTCCCATGTGATTAATGGCCAAGAAGCCAATTAAAACACGCAAACATATTATCATAAGTGTGTTGTGATACATTTCACGTGTGTAAGATAGTGTGACACTCCAAGCGCAATTGATGTTTGAACATGGACGTCTCGGATTGCGGGCAAACTTCTGAGCGGATACGAAACAAGGCCTTCTCCCACCGGCAACCGCCTCAATTGCCAGACTTTTCGTCGCGAACAATGCCCAACTTATCCATCAACTCATAAAGGGTCGGGCGACTGACGCCGAGTTCGATGGCGGTTGGGGCAATCTTCCCTGTATTCTTCCGGAGCGATTTCTGAATGAGGTCGCGTTCCAAGATTTCGCGGGCTTCTTTGAGGGTCTGAGGTGCCGCCTCGGTTGACAAACTCAGTTCGAGGTCGTGGGGTTTGAGCCGTTTGCCTTCAGCCATAATGACGGCCCGTTTCACGCGGTTCTCAACTTCCCGGACATTCCCCGGCCACGAATATTGCAACATCGCTTGTTGCGCTTCCTGGCTGAAGGTCAGGCCGGTCTTGCCATTCTGCGCGGCAAACCGCTGGAGAAATGTCTGCGCCAACAAACGAATATCTTCGGGCCGAACCCGCAATGGCGGCACCACAATCTGGACGACCGCGAGCCGGTAATATAGATCCTCGCGAAAACTTCCGTCCTTCAATCCCTGTTTCAGGTCGGCGTTGGTGGCGGCAATCACGCGGGCGTCGATCTCGATCTCGTGCCGGCCGCCAACCCGTTCCAACCGGCTTTCCTGAAGGAAACGCAGGAGTTTCACCTGTAACGGCGCCGGGATTTCACCGATCTCATCCAGAAAGAGGGTGCCGCCATTGGCGGATTCGATGCGGCCTTTGCGTTGGGTGTTGGCGCCGGTAAAAGCGCCTTTTTCGTAGCCGAACAACTCGCTCTCGATGAGAGTTTCCGGGATGGCGCTGCAATTGATGGCGACGAATGGACCGTTTTTCCGGGCACTTCGGTGGTGGATGGCTTGGGCGGTCATTTCTTTACCGGTCCCACTTTCGCCGAGGATGAGGACCGGCGCATCGGTCGTGGCCACCTTGCGAATCGAATCAAAGACCACCTGCATTTTGGGGCTACTCCCAAACATGCCTTCGAACGAGTCGCCCTGTAGGAGTTGCTGCATTTGGCGGTACTCGCGTTCCAATTGCGCCACGTGAACACAGCGTTTGAGGACTAGCTTGAGTTCGTCGAGGTCAACGGGTTTGCATAGGAAGTCGAAGGCGCCGGACCCGACGGCTTGCATGGCATTTTGTTTTTCGCCCTGGCCGGAGATAATGATGACCTTGGCGTGCTGATCGAGGGCCAGCAAGTCCGCCAACGCCGCCAAACCTTCGTCGGGTTTCGCGGGCTGAGGCGGCAACCCCAAATCCAGCAGGACGACCGGCTGATGGGCCGATTGAAATTGCGCGAGGGCACTGGCGCGGTCGCCGGCCAGCAGGACTTCGTAATCCTGCGTCAACGCCCAGCGCATTTGCGCCCGGATTTCCTCGTCGTCGTCAACAATCAGCAGAGTTGGTTTCATGGTCGGGGTAAGAATACACGAAAGGTCGTGCCCTTGCCGAGTTCGCTCTGGACATCGATTCGCCCGCCGTGCGCTTGGACAATCATTTTGGACTGAAACATCCCGATGCCCAGCCCGCGCGGTTTGGTGGTTTGAAAGGGGCGGAACAGCGACTGATTGAGAAACTCCGCCGTCATCCCACACCCGGTATCGGTCACCGTGAGTACTGCCCCACCCTCGACTGGGGCGGTCGCGACGCGGATTTGACCCTGGCCGTTGCAAGCGTCGGTGGCATTGAGCACGAGATTGGTCACCACCCGAGCGATCTGCTCCGGATCAAGCACCAGCCGCGGCACCGGCTGCAGATCCTTGGTCACAACGATCGCGGCACCGGGCGGTGCGGCGTTGACGACCCGCTCCACGAGTTCATTTAGATCGGCCTCGCTGGGTCTGAGTTTAAGCTCTTGCCGCAATTGGCTCAGCCGGCCGATGACGTCATTGATGTGGGAAACGGTTTTCGCAACGCCCCGCAAAGCGTCCTCACGAAACGCGGGGTCGGCGAAATGCACCGGCAGATTCTTCAGCATCAAGTTCAGTGTGGACGCCGTGTTCTTGAGGTCATGGACAAAGAACGCCGACATGGTCTGAAACGCTTCGAGCTCCTTCGCCTGGAGGAGTTTTTCGGAAAGCTGGATATTCAGCAGGCACGCCGAGAATTGGCTGCCAATACATTTGAGCAAACCCAAATCCTGCTCGGAAAACGGCAGCCCGCTGACCCGGTCGCCCAGGATCAACACGCCCAACACCCGCCCGCCGCCGCTGATCGGGACGCACACGCGGCCGCCGCCCTTGTGAAACTCGTCGGGATGCGCCTGTCGCAACATGGCCGCCCAATTCGTCGCGGAACGCTCGGTATCGAATGGCTCCGGGTGCTCCCGCAAAGCCCGGAGCGCCTCCACCACCAGCGCGCCCCGCGGCCGCAACTCCACCGCCTTCGCCTCGGTCAGAAACGTCGACGCCGCAAAATTCAGTCCCTCTTGTTTATCGTCCACCAACCAGATGGTCACCGATAACACCTGCAACTTATCCGCCACCCACTTCACGACGGCCTGACACAACTGCGGCTGATTCACACAGACCGCCGTGGCATCCGTGAAATCCTTCCAGATCTGCCGGTAATCATAAAACGGCCGCCGAAAATGTTCGCTGACAAGCCGGGCTGTAAGCAACCGCGCGCGATCCGACACCAACCACACCGCCAGCAAGACTAGGGAAATCAGGATCAGAAAAGTCTTCAGCGCAAAATACGCGTCCCCGCCGAACACGGAAACGATTTTGGCCAACGCGCCTACAATGACGAGGTAGACCCCCGTCAGCAAAATGGTCACCGAACTGCGCAAGACCGCCTGCGACGGGTAAAGATCCACATCGAAATAACCGGACCGCAACGATGCGCGCAGCATTAACAAACACGCCACGATCAGGGCGCCGGAATCGAAATGCTCCAGAAACAGATCCATCCCACCAAAAAGCATTGCCTGACTGCTGGTGTACAACCGGATTCCAAACAGCACCCCCACCCCCAAGATCATATATTTGATGCGCCACCGCATCATCCCAACCGATTCGCGGAACGTGCGCTCGAGATTCATCAGCACCACCACCGCGCCAATGACGACCATAAAATGCAACGCCAACCCGGGCGCATCGAACCGCAAAAGCCAGTGGTTGGTGGCTTCGACCAGCCCAATCTCACTAATCAACGTCTTGCGGAAACCCACCGCGATCCCAACCGGGATCAGTATCGCTGCCGCAACGAGCGCGCGCCATTTTCGCAACTGCTCGCGCGCGTTCCCCCGCGAATAACTCAAACTGAAACCCAGCCACAAACCCGGCAGCAGTGCCAACGCAACATGCCGCCACTGCTGCCACCAGACAATCCGCCCCGGTACGTCTGACGCCGCACTGAGTCCATTGCAAAGACTTTCCACCGCCAACACCACCAACCCGGCCACGAAAAACCATCTGGCGATCGAGCGCTGGGCCCGAATCCCCGCGCCGATGGCCAAGACCAAGCACAACACAGCACCAATTACCGCCAAGATGTAGGCTGCGTTCAAAGTATTCGTTACTGCAATTGATCCAAAACCCGCCGCGCTTCGGTGGCCGATTCCCCGGCAAGTTTCAGATTCAGTGCCGACTCTAAAGATTTTTTACATTCCACTTTCTGACCAAGCCGGTATTGAGCCATTCCTAAATAAAAGAACAACCCAGCATCGGCGGGACGTTCGCTGGCCACTGGTTGCAACAAGTTTACCGCCGTCGCAAAATCGTCACGCCGGTACGCCAGAATGCCGGTCGCCCGCTTGAGTTCGCCGTCGTTGGGAAAAGCTTCGCGCGCCTTACCAGCCAACGCCGCGACCTTCGCCAGCTCCGTCGTCGTGCCGGCGGATAGGATCACCAGTCGCCGGGCTGCCGGCGTAAAGTCCGGATACTGACTCAACACCTTTTCATACGTCGCCAGTGCGTCCGGAATTTTCTGATGCTGCTCGCTAATGGCGGCCCCCACCATCAGCGCCGGCACATAGTTGGGCTCCTGCTTGAGAATCATCTCGATCTGACCGTCGGCATTATCGGTGAGTGCCTGCACGTCGAGAAAACGCTGGGCCTCGGCGGCTTGAGAAAAAGCTGGGTCGAGCTTCAACACCGTTTGCATTGCCGCCTGCGCCTCCGCAACTCGCCCGACGGCGTAAGCCGCCCGCGCCAATTCAAACTGCACCGCCGGGTCGCCCGGCCGTTGCCGCGCTGCTTCCTGCAAAACGCTGAAGGCCCACCGGTAATCTCCGACCCGGCACGCCAGCCGCCCGAGTGTGAAGGCAACTCCATCGTCGCCGGGCGCGAGCTTGTACGCCGCCTTCGCGAGTTCAAATGCCTTCGGTGTGTCCTTGAGTTCCCGATCGGACAACCGAGCGAGATTGATCAAGGCCCGGACATTTTTCGGGTTCACTTCCAGGACAGCTTGGTAAGCCTTCACCGCCGCGGCCCAGTTGCCATCCCGCTCGTCGAGGGCCGCCAAGCGCAGCCGCGCAATCGAGTCGTTCGGCTGAGCGGCGACGCGGGCCTGCAAACTCGCCCGGGGCGTGGCATCGACCGCGAGCACCGCCAAATGTTGCGTGGCCAATTCTTTGCCCGCAAAATCCTTGTTCAATTGGAGCGCGCGTTCCAAAGCCGTCCGCGCACCTTCTTCTTCGCCCATGGCATAATGCGCCATGCCTAAGTGAAACTGCGCCTCCGGTTCGCCCGCTAATTTTTCGGTGCTTTCTTTGAGCACGATCAACGCCTGCGGGTACTGCCCTTTCCGGTAGAGGATCCAACCCAACGTATCGCCTGTCAAAGGATCAAGGGGAAGCGCTTCCCGCGCGCGGGTCGCGAACTGGTAGGCTTTTTCGAGATCGCCCAAATGCTCGGAATATAGATACGCCAAGTTGTTCAGGGCCGGCCCGGATTTTGGATTCACAGCCAGCATTTTTTCGTAAGCGTCCTTGGCGGCCGGATAATTTTTCTGTTCGCTCTCAATCAAGCCGATGAGCATGAGCGCGCCGATATCTCGCGGATTTTTCGCCACAACTTGCCGGAGGTTCACCAGTGCCGGCTCGTGTTTCTTCGTGCTGACGTACACCCGCGCCAACAGGATTTGCGCTTCCGGGAAGTCAGGCTGCAATTCGAGCGCCTTCAACAACGCGACTTGGGCCGGCTCTGGGGTGCGCTGCGTCAGATAGATTTTGGCGAGCAAGTAATGGGGGCCGGCCTGCCGGGGATTCTTCGCCACTTGTTTTTCCAGCCGCGCCAACGCCGCCGCGAGCTGCCCATCCAGCAGATCCACAGTCACCAATTGTTCCAGGGCCGGCAAGTAATCCGGCGCCAACTCCAACGCCGTGTCAAACGCGGCCCGGGCGGCGGGCTTCTGATTCTGCTGCAGAAAGACCAGTCCCGCCAAAAAGTGCGGCCGGTAATCCTGCGGGAAAAGTTGCATCAGCTTTTGATACGTGGCCACGGCCTCGTCCAAACTCCCTTGGGCGCGATAAGCCAGCGCGAGTTGCAGGTAGATTTGGGCAATGTTCGGACGCTTCTGAATAAGTTGCTTCAGGACAACCACCGCCGCACTCGGATCGCCCGTTCTGATTTTCATTTCGCCGAGGAGCAGACCGGCCTCCACGAAGGCTGGCTCCAAGCTCAGGGCCCGATTGAGACTGCCGACCGCCTTCGCGGTCTCATTGCCGGCAAGGTATGCGAGCGCCAACTGGTGCTGTAACCGGGCTGACTCCGGATATTGCTCCGCCAACTTTACCAATTCCGTCACGGCCTTACCGGCTTCGCCTTTGATCAAGCGCAGGCGCGCACTGAGGAACTGCGCCTCATAATTACCGGGATCGCGCTCCAGGACCTTGCGAATCGTCGCGGCACACTCGTCATACTTTTTTTCCCGAACCGCGATTTCTGCCAAATTCAGCGAGGCCGGGAGATAGTCCGGCGTGCTCTTGATGACCGCATCCACCTCGCGCCGCGCCGCCGCCAAATCGCCGGTCTGCAACTTAAACCGGATGGACTGAAGTTTTCCGTTCGACCGCGCCGGCGCAAACTCAGCAGCGGTCTGAATCGCCTGCTCCGCTTGTTTCAGATCGTTCCGGGTCAGGTACAGAAAACCCAGCGCGGAATACGCGGCGCTAAACTTGGGATCAATGGCCAATGCGCGTTTGAGTTCGGTCTCCGCACCGGCCAGATCGCCCTGGCGTAAATTCAGGATCCCGGCGGCCGTATGAGAAGCCGCCGACTCGGTTAGCTTCTGCAGTTCTTGCCGGGTCGCGTCGATTTCCGGCGGCGTACCGGCCGTTTCCGCGAGGACGATGGGCGCTTCGGCATCCAGCGGTCGCTGCGCGAGGACGAAGCGCGCTTCTTCCCGGGCCTCGGCGTGCTTACCGGCGCCTAGGTAGATGGCCGCCAATTTCAGGCGCACATCCAAATTCTGGGGGTCGAGTTGCCGGCTCTCGAGTAGAACGGGCACCGCGCGGCCGAAACGGCCTTGCTGATAATAAACCGCCCCCAACCGGCCAAGTGCCGGGAGTGATTCCGCGTTGGTTTGAAGTGCATTCAGGTATTCGACTTCAGCTTGGTCGTAGGCGCCTGCCTCGAAATACCGGTTGGCCGCTGCGAGGTGCCGGGCTTCTTTCGCTTTGGGTGAACAGCTCAGGCCGAGGATGGCAACGAATAAAAAGACGCGGGATCGCATGTTAGTCTCCAGAGGAAATGGTTCGATCGGATTTGTGCAACACGTAGAGCAGCCACAAGAGCGGGACCAGTGAGAGGGCGAAAAAGATCGGCCCACCCCGGTGATGGATATTGGAATTAATCATGTGCGGCCCGACCTGCACACACAGTTGGCCAAGCACAAAGATCCGAAACGCATTGCGCAAAATCCCCAGCGGAATCACGACGAGCGCCAACACTCCCCGCTTCCACGGCGTCCGGAGAAAGAGATGTCCGGCCACCAAACTGGTGATGAACAACACCAAGCTGGACCGGATGCCGCTACATTCCGGCGCGACCTCCATGCGGAAACCCGGCAATTGAAAGACCAATCCTTCCCGGAAAGTCGGCATGCCCGACAACCGGAGCATCCAATACGAAACCTCCGCCGAACCGTGCTGCAATATCAATTCGATCCCATCGCGCACCACCGTTGGGAACGGCAGCATAAAGACGAGAAAGCCGAGGGGGAAAACCGCCGACCGGAGTTTTTCCTGATTAAAGAAAAAACAACAGACACTCCAAGCGAAGAGCACGAAAGCCCCGGTGGTAAACGCCAGCCGGTCGTCCTCGGTAAGTGCCACGCGGTCGGCATGCCAATACCCCGCCAGCACCAATGCGCCGGCAAGGCCCAACACCAGCGCCAGCCAGCGGACCGGGGGAGAATCCCCGCGCCCGCGTTCGCGCTGTAACCGCAGCAGGTACCAACTCACCGCCGGGATGAGAAGGATGTGGGAGTAGAGTTCGCTCGCCAGCGCAAACTTCACCAACTGCCACAGCGGCAAACTAAAGCCGGCCACTAACACCAACATCGTGGCCGGCATCATTGCCGTTCGGTTCGGGGCTTTCAGTTCAGACTCCTTGGGGGCCGGTCAGCTAAAAGGCGTAGCCTAATTCAACTCCGCCTTGATTGCTGATGTAGCTGTACCCTGGCTCGTTCGAGGAATTGTCTGAATACTGATAGAAGACGGCCGCCGTGGCGCGCTTGAGAAAGCGCGTGCTGAGCCGGGCATTAAACGAATACGTGTCGTCGTTGCGGCCGGACGAAACACCGCTTTGCGTGGCTGAATATTTCGTGTTCTGGTATCCCCCGGTCAGGGTCAAGTAGACTTTCTTGAGCAACCGTTGATTCAAGGTGACACTCACGCCCGTGGTCGTGGAGACTTCATTGGTAAAGAACGTTGTGCCCACATCGCCATTGGCGCTCAGTGATACCGTGGTTGCTTCCGTCGGCTGATATTGGATCGAAGCGGCGTAAACCGGCTTGACGACGTCGCTTTTACCACCGCCGGTAAAATGCAGGAGCTCGGCACCGCCGCTGACTTGAAGGCTGAGTTTGTCCGCGGCCTGCCACGTGCCCCGGCCCTGGAGTTGGCCCGAGATCGAGTCATTCCCCACATCCACATCGGAATACCCGGCGCCGGCACCAAGCGCGGCACTGAAGCGCGGCCAAAACTGATAGTTCAACCAATCCAGCGTTGACCATTCGCGAGTTTCTGTAAATCCATCTGGGAATGTGAATTCTTGATTGGCAGCCAACTCGAGCAACATTTTTTGACTCAATTGATGAGTGGCGGTAACGGCCGTCGAATAGGTGTCCTGGCTGGTTTGTGCGCCGGTTTCTACCAACGGCTCGACGGTGTGCGAGTAATTCTGGGATAACCCGAACGCCCAATCGTCGTAGGTCGCCCCGCCGGTCAAGGTCACATTCTGAGCGGTCGTGTCGGAGAATTTGCTACTGGAGTAAAACGTCATGGTCGGCGTGTAATCCAATGTCCAATGGCGGCCGATTTCCAACAAAACCCCCGGCGAGATTTCATTGATCGCGGTCTTGATCGGTTGATTGGTGTTAACTTGAATTCCGTCGCCATACAGAAATCGATATTGAATATGCGGCCGGATTCCGACCGGCCCCCACTGAAGGGGCGGGGCCTCGGGCGCGACGCGGGGTAACGGCCCGTTGAATTGGAACGCCTCCAACTGGTTAGTTTGGCCTTGTTCATAAACCGGTTGAATCGGAGGAGATACCGGCGGCGGAGCGATCACACCTTGCGCGGCGCCGGTCCGAGCCAAGGCAACCAGCAGCAGCCCCGTCAGCGCTGCGTAGCGCGGCCAGAGTTGACGGGCGAGACTTATTGAATCTTGTCGCTTCATATTTTCGAACCTTTCATGGGATTGATTGTAGCATCCATTCGCCACCAACGACAGCTTTGGCGATTGTGACAGGCGATGCGGTGCGATAACATCCGCGCTAATGATCGCAGACATTACTTGGCGGCCCGGCATTGGTGATCCGACTTGGCTGGCCTGGATCATCACCCTGGCCTACGGAGTTGCGAGCGGACTTTGCTGCCGCTGCGGGCTGCGGCGGAACGCGCCCAGAACTTGGCTGGTGATTGCCGGGCTGTTACTGCTGCTGGGACTGAACAAACAACTAGATCTGCAAACGCTCTTCATCGAGGTGGGTCGTGAAATCGCAGTGGCGACGGGCTGGTATGGCGAACGGCGCCGGGTGCAACTGATCTTTGTGCTGGTGCTGGCGGTAACACTGATCGGCGCCTTGCTCACGTTGATCTGGAAACGCCGCCGGTTCTTCCTCCAACATCCGTTGACTCTGGCCGGCAGTGGGCTGCTGGTTTTGTTTGTGTTGCTCCGCGCCGGATCGATGGACCATGTGGATGAAGCGATGGGAATCCAACTCGACAATCGCCGCTGGATCGCCGCTATGGAACTGGGTGGCGTCCTTTGCTTCGCGGTGGCCGCCGGCCGGTCGTCTGATCCACGACCTTGACATCATCGCCGGCCCCGAGCGGGGGCGACTTCCGCAAGCGATCAACAAACTGGTGATGCACCAACTGGCTGGAAATGATGCCGACCAATGCCATCTCGTCGGTCTCGCTCATCGGCCGGTTCTGGTCGGTCTTGGCGACGAGTTGCGAGACGCGGTCGGGATTGAACAATCCCGCGGTACGAATCGCCGCCGGTTCCAGAATCTCGCGAACGTAAGCCGCCGGTGTGCCCTCGAAGAAGCTGCGGCGGATCGGTGCCCGATACGGCCGCTTGCGCCGGCGCCAGATTTCCGCCGGCAACCATTCGCGGCCGAGCTGCTTGAGGAGGTATTTTTCCTGTAGCCCGCGCAATTTCATCCGCGCGGGAAGCCGGTTACAGAACTCCACCATCCGAAAGTCGAGAAACGGAAACCGGCCTTCCACCGAGTGCGCCATACCCATCCGATCCCCCTGCGACGAGAGGAGGTATTGGGACAGAAAGATGGAAATCTCCAAATACTGACTGCGCTCCAGCGGCCCCCACTGGGAGAATTCGGGCGGATAATAAACCGCCGTCCCGCCGGTCGGATCGCGGCGAATCGCGTCGGTCAATTCGTCGGAAAAGAACCGACAGATGCGGCGCGTGTTGCGCCAGCGGATGGCGTGCGAGTAATCCGGGGACTCGACCTCGGTCAACCCCTGCCGGAAGAACGCCGCGAGCAGCGCACTCCCGCTGCCCGCCAAACCGGCAATGTCGGGGTAAAGTTTCTGCAGCAACCGCGACCGCCACGCGGACGCCGGCTGCCGGGCCCAGAACCGCCGGACTTTGGCTTCTTTGAAAATGTCGTAACCGCCGAGAAACTCATCGGCACCTTCGCCGGTCAGCACGACCTTGTACCGCCGGTCGCGCACCAGCCGGGAGAGCAGGAACATCGGCGCGGGTGACGTTCGCAAGACCGGCGTTTCCGTGTGCCAAATCACCTCGGGAAAAACCTGGCCGATGTCGGCGTGGGTGGCGTGCACCACCTGGTGTTCGGTCCCGAGAAACTTCGCCATCTGCTGCTGAAACCCGCTCTCATCAAATTGCGGGTCGCTGAAAGAAATAGAAAACGTATCGAGCTTGTTCGCGGTTACCTTGCGAATGATGGCAGCGATGAGGGACGAGTCCAAACCGCCGCTCAGATACGCGCCCACCGGGACATCCGCGCGCAACCGGATCTTCACCGCATCGACCAGCAAGGTTCGTAACTCCGCCAGATAGTCCGCCTCGGTTCGCGGTGGGGAAGTTGGAAATTCTGGCCGCCAATAAGACTCAACGTTAATTTGGCCATCCCGTGCGGTGAGAAAATGGCCGGGCGGCAATTCCTGAATCCCGCGAAAGCAGGTGCGCGGGGAGAGCGTGCTCCAATAAGTAAAAATCTGATCGAGTGCTACCGGATCGATTTCGGCCCGAACCCGGTCGTCCGCGAGAATGGCTTTGATCTCCGAGCCGAAAATCAACGCCCCGCCGGCTTGAGTATAAAACAGTGGTCGGACCCCGAGCCGGTCGCGCGCCATGAACAGCGATCGGCGCCGCCGGTCCCAAATCGCAAACGCAAACTGGCCGTTCAACCGCGCGAGACAGGCCGGGCCGGCTTCCTCGAACAAATGCAGGACCACCTCCGTATCGGTATGCGTGGTGAACCGGTGGCCGCGCGTCTCCAGTTCAGCGCGTAATTCGACGTGATTAAAAACTTCCCCGTTGAAAACAATCCAGAGATTGCCGTCGGCATTGCTGATCGGCTGCTGGCCGCCGCCGAGGTCGACGATGCTCAAGCGCGCGCTGCCCAAGCCGACCTGCTCATCGAGGTAAATTCCAAACTGATCCGGGCCGCGATGGCGGATCATGGCGAGCATCTGGCGCAACGCGCCTTCGTGCGGCGGCTCCGCTGGCTGCATGTTCAGGATACCGGCGATGCCACACATAGGAAAGGAACTGCTTTTTTACGCCAAGCCGGTCTTGGTGATCTTGCCGGAACTTGTCTTGGGTAGTTCCGTGCGGAACTCGACATGCTTCGGCACCATGAAATCTTCCAAGTGGGCGCGGCAGTGAGCGAGCACTTGTTTCTCGGTGAGTTGTCTCGCCTCGGCGACGATGAAAGCTTTGATGGCATGACCGAGCACTGGGTCGGGCACGCCAATGACGGCCGCTTCGCGCACACCGGGCAGTGCGTAGAGCACACTCTCAACTTCCTTGGGCGCCACTTTCTCGCCGCGGCTTTTGATGATGTCGTCTTTGCGTCCCACGAAATAAAAGAAGCCCGCTTCGTCCAACCGGAAGAGATCGCCGGTATAGCAGAGTCGCTCACCTGGGATCGCGCCGGGCCGGTAGCGTTTGGCGGTGGCTTCCGGCGCTTCCCAATAACCACGCATCACATGCCGACCGCGGACGACAAGTTCGCCAGTCTGGCCGGGACCGAGTCGCTGGCCAGCGTCGTCTTCCACCCACGCTTCGGTACCCGGAATCGGAACGCCGACGGAGCCCGGGCGCCGGTCGAGTTCCGCCGGTGGCAGAAAGAGTGTGCGCTTGGTTTCGGTGAGGCCATACATCGAATAGAGCGTCGCGGTGGGGAATTTTTTCCGGATCGCCTCGATGTGACTGACCGGCAGCGAGGCGGCCGTGTTGCTCAAGTAGCGCAGGCTCGAAAGGTCAAAACTGGAGAGATCCATCGGCAGCAGCAACGCGTAAATCGTCGGGACTCCCGGAAAGCCCGTCACACGTTCCTGCTCCATTCGCTTGAGGAGCGCGGCGGGATACGTGAACGATTTCTCCAAGACGAGCGTGCCGCCGAATTTGAAGGTCATGAGGAGCTGGTAAAGCCCGTAGTCGAACGACAACGGCAGGACGTTGATCACAACGTCGGACTCGACGTTCGCGAGGTATTCGATGATGGCGCTGGCGGCGAAGACGACGTTGCTGTTGTCGCTCATCACGCCCTTGGGATCGCCGGTCGTGCCTGAAGTGTAGATCAGGCAAGCCAGGTCAAGATCCACGCTCTCGCGGACTGGGCAAGTCGCCGCGCCGCGGCTGAGCGCCGCTTCAAATGAAATACACCACGTGCCGGCCGTGGTGGCAGATGGCCCACACAAAATGACGCCCGCCAACGAAGCCACCGCGCGATCCGTTTCTTCGATCAACCCACCAAGATCCGCCCGCGCATCAGCGATCAAGACCGAGGCCCGGCAGTTATTCAGGACATAGTGAAGTTTGTCGCGCTTCGTCGTCGGATTAATGAAGACGAACACTGCGCCGGCCTTGGCGATGGCAAAGACGCCGACGACCGCTTCGACTGAGTTATTGAGATACAGGCCGACGCGATCTCCACGCCGAACTCCCATCGCGACGAGCGTGTGCGCCAATCGGTTCGCCATTTCATCGAGCTGGGCATAGGTCAGCCGCTGCCCATCGCAGACCAAGGCGATTTTCGCCGGAAGGCGTTGGGCGCTCTGTTCGAGAAAGTCACGCACCAGCAACGCGTGCCGGGCCGGTGTGGGAACACTGAATTCGGTATTCATTGCAAGCAAACTCAGACCGGCGCGCTTGTGCCGGCAAGCTTCCGGGTCAGGTAGGCGGCGACGGAATTGATCGAGTCCAGATTCTCGGGGAGGAGTTCTTCGTCTTTGACTTTGACGCCGTAGGTGGACTCCAGGTGCGCCACCAATTCAAGCACACCCATGGAATCAATCACGCCGTGTTCCAGAAAGGACGCGTCGTCCACCAGTCCATCGGCTTTGCCGAAGAGGAAGTTGTCCACAATAAATTTGCGAATTTCGTTTTTGGGATCAGTCATAATATTGGCTTCTTACCGGGCTAGGTCACAACTTCAGCCACCTTGGTCACCAGTTGCGGGCCTAAGTGCAAGTAGCGCGTCGTCGCGCGTTTGCGGTCGATGTCTTGCCAGACCAGTTGGACTTTTTCACAAGTCAACGCGGCAGCTTCGGCGACCACACGGACGTCCAGGCCGTGATTCTTGCCATACAGGCACAGATCCATTTGCTGATAGGGCACAGCGAAATAGAACTCTTCCTGATTTTGTGGCATGGAGTACGTGTCCGTCGTCGGCGGCCGGCTGCGGATGGACTCGGGCACGCCGAGATAGTCGGCGAGTTGGTAGACCTGACTCTTGTAAAGATGCGCGATCGGTTTCACGTCCGCTGCGCCGTCGCCATTTTTGACGAAGAAACCTTGATCGTACTCCAGCCGGTTGGGAGTGCCGGCCACTGCGTAATTCAGCCGGTCCGCGTGGTAGTACTCCAACATCTTGCGGGTCCGCTGTTTGAAACTCGTGGCGGCCACGATCTCCAAATAGGCTTGCAACGGCAGCCGCGCGCGAAGGACCCGACCGCCGGGATCCTGCGTGACGAGCGAGAAGAGCGTGTAACTGCTGCCGCTGGCGATCCCTTCAATGACGATCTTGGAGAGCCAGCCCGGCCCGAACTCCGGCACCACTCGGCGCACTGCCGTTTCGTAACGCCGGTAAAACCCCAGCGCCTCCAGAATGCCGCTGATGTTCTCTTCGGCACTCTGCATCCCCAACGAATCGGCAACCAGTCGGCCCAAATCCAGCGACTCAGATTCCGAGTGGCGCTCGGGCATCATCAAGCCGAACACCCGCTCTTTCCCGAGGGCACGAACGGCCAATGCCGCTGTGACGGAACTGTCAATGCCGCCGGATAGACCCAAGACTAATCCACGGCGTTTGAGGTCGCGAGAAAGCGAATGCCGCAAAGCGTCAACAATTCTTGCGGTTTCCGTTGCCGCGTCAATTCGAAGCGCGTCGTGCGCCAGCTCTTTTGCAGTCATGAGTGTCATCGCCCCGGCCCCGCGGCATTTCCATAGACGCAGAATTCACTGCCACCAAATTCGAATTGCCGGATCTCGGTGAACAAGCCGCAGCCCTCCATTAGCTCATGATACGCCGGCGAATTATAGATAACCCAGATCTCACGGGGATTAGAAATTAATGATTGGCGGATGTTGTTCAACACTTGGGTCAGGACTTTAGCACTGAAGGGGTCGTAGAGAAAGAACGTCGTCTCATCGCTGTTGATGGCGTAGTGAATCACGTCGGAGTGGACAATACTGATGGCTGATTCCAGTCGCCGCCGCCGGCTGAAGACGGCCACATTGTTGCGGGCGATCCGACAGAGCGACTCGCTAAAGTCGACGCCGACAACTTTCCGGAACCCGTATTGGGCGGCAATTAATAGTACCCGGCCTTTCCCGCAGCCTAAATCGACAAAGCCCCCCGCCCGAGACAGATTCAGTTTGTTGAGAAGTTGCCGGAAGGGTCGAGCGCGCGTCGCGCCATAGGTGGTCGCTTGGTCTTTATTGCGTGAGTCCGTGTCGAGGTTCTGCGGAGGAATTCGCGTCAGCGTCTCGGTCCCATGTCGGAAATCCCACGTCGCATCCAACGCCGCATGCCATGTCAATTTGAGGACCCGCCGCGGCCCTTTGTCTTTCACCGTCTGCGCGAGCCAACGGAACGGATTCTTTCCGAGAAAAAGGGAGGCCATGAGTTAAGACCCGCTCGGCAAATCCACCCGGCGCACCGCATTCTGTAAAGCATCGATGACTTGCTCCAATTGTAAATCAGTAATGCAAAGCGGCGGCTCGACAAGGATCCGCGTCCGATCCAGAAAGGCGGTCAACATGATAACCCGTTGGCCGATGCAATGCGTGACAATGGCCAGCGCTTGCTTGGCGGTGTGCGCATGCAGAGCCAGCAAGAGGCCGCGCCCGCTCACGTTTTTGCAGACTCCCGGAAAGTCCCGGACTAAACCCAGCAGCGCCTGCCGCAACTTCTCGCCCTGCCCCGCGGCTCTCTGACAAAGGTCTTCCGACTCCACCACATCAAGCGTCGCCAAGCCCGCCGCACAAGCCGGCGCGTTGCCGCCGCCGGAAGATGACGACATAGCAAAACTAAAACCGAATTTCCCCCACAATTCTCGCCGAGCCGTCATGACGCCGACCGGCATCAAGCCGCCCCCGAGCGATTTTCCGAGCAGGATAATGTCCGGGGCGACGTCGTCATGATTGCATGCGAACATCCGTCCGGTTTTTGCAATGCCGGTCTTAATTTCGTCAAAAATTAGCACGACGCCTTTGCGCTGGCAGATCGTCTTCAGCTCATTCAGGTAACCGGCCGGCGGCACCACGGCACCGCTCTCCGCTTGAATCGGTTCGACAATCACCGCGCCGGTGCGATCGCCGATGGCGCGTTCGACGGCAGCGGCGTCCCCATAGTCCACGTGACTGACGTCGGGCAGTAAGGGGGCAAAGTCCCGCGCCATGGCCGGCTCCGAAATGCTCATCGCGCCCAAGGTAAAGCCGTGCCAGGCGCCGCGGGCGCAAACAATGTGCGGTTTGCCGGTGGCAAGGCGGACGAGTTTCAGGGCACTGTCCACCGCTTCGGAACCGCTGTTCACGATATGGCTGCATTCCAAATCGCCGGGCGCCAACCCGGCCAGTCGTTCCACGAGCACGGCATGCGCGTCCGACGGAAACGGCCAGTTGAACGTGCGTGGCGAACTCATTTCAGCGACCACCGCCGCGACGATTTTCGGATGATTGTGGCCAACGTTGAGATTGCCGTAGCCAGCCAGGCAGTCAATAAACTGCCGGCCATCACCGTCGAACAAACACGCGCCCTGCGCCCGGACGATTTTCAGCTCCAGCCCGATCCGCTTGAGAAAGCCGACATACGGGGCGTTCACGTACTGGGCGAATGTCGCGAGAGATGCGGGACTGTCGTTCATGGTTTGACTCGGAACAGTCGCACGCCATACCGCTTCAAATACTGCGCAACTTCTTCGCCCAGCGGGTTGCCGAAGTCGGAACGCTCTTTCTTTTCGAGATCGATCCACATCTGCTTTTGTTGGACCAGTTCGTTGCGAAGTTGATCGGGAATATGATTCAGGCAAAGGACCACGTCGATTCCCGGCAGCCCGGTTTTTGGTAACCCCTCTGGCATGACCATCAATCGCTGAATTTTTTCTGTTCTAAAAATCCAGCGCCGCTGCATTTGCCGGACTTCGACAACCGCCCCATCGGCATGGCACGACAATCCGAAGCCGCGAAAATATTCCAGCATCTCAGCGACAATCTCCTGGAGATACTGAACCTTCTCTCCCTCCTTGACCGTCCGCGGATAGTAGGGCGCTTTGACAACCACGCGCGCGGGAAATCCGACGGCCAGACAGCGCGGCGGAATCGTTTCCTTGACCAGACTGTTGGCGCCAATCGTCGCGCCATCCCCAATCTTTGTCCCCGGCAATACCGTCACCCGCCAAGCGAGGGCCACGCTATTCCCAATTTCAATCGGCTGAAAATTTACTGGATACCCTTCAAACTTGCTCTGCCAGGAGGCATGACCAATCAGCAGGCAATCCACTCCCACTCCCGAGTCATCGCCGATCGTGATCGAATGACACGGGTTGATGTAGCTCATCTGCATGATCAAACAATTACGACCGACGGTGAACCGGGAATTCGAAAACTGCATCCCCCCCACGAAAACCTGCTCGTTGATTTTCGTCCCTTCCCCGATCGCAATGTGCGGCGTATCGATAAACGTCAACGCCCCGATCTGCACGTGCGCGCCAATGCGGATACTTTTCCCGCGAATCGCCGTGCCAAAACTAATCTGCGCATGGTCGCCCACTTCCACCTGCTCGCCGCAGATGACGGCCCCGAAGCCCAATCGGACCCCGCGCCCGATCCGGTACCCCGCCAATCGATAAATCATCTTCTTTATGGCCGACGGCCAAATGCCGATGAGCAGCATCTCCCGGATCGGCAGTCTTGATTTCGCGGTGAGCATCTTTACTCCTTGTTACGACGGTGAACCGGTTGAACGTCCGCTTACCCAGCGATGGCGGCCCCGCCATCAACCACCAACGTATGCCCAACAATGGCACTGGCGGCATCACTGCACAAAAACTGCGCAGCTTGAGCGACTTCCTCCACCGTGCAGAGCCGCTTCAACGTGGATCGCGCCGCGGCTTCGCTCAAGCGTCGTTCGCTATCCGGCAGAACTTTCCAGACATCGGTCAAAATCGTCCCGGGCGCGAGAATGTTCACGCGAATCCCCCGTGGCGCCAACTCCACCGCGAGATGCCGGAGCATCGCCTCCAGCGCGCCCTTGGTCGAACCCACCAACGTGTATTGCGGAATCGCGCGGGTCGCCCCCTCGGAAGACACACCCAGAATACTTCCGCCCGACTGAAAATGCGGCAACAGCCGTTGCACAAGATCAAAGAACGCCCGGACATTCAGCGCGAACGTCCAATCGAGGTGGCGCAACGTCAGTTGATCAAAAGGCCGGTGCACGCCGGTAGCGGCGCAGTGAACGAGCGTGGACAGTGGCGCGGTTCCAACCACCGCAACTAGCGACTCGATTCCTTTGGCGTTGGTCAGATCGGCGCGAACGGTCTGCACCACCAACCCCTCTGCCTCCGCTTCGTGGGTCAACGATTCAGCGGCGGCAACATCTCGCAGATAATTGGCAATGACGGAGGCCCCCGCGCGAGCAAACCGGAGTGAGATGGCGCGTCCCAACCCGCGCGTCCCGCCGGTCACCAACACCCGCTTTCCCTGGAGTGAAAACAAATCGTTCATAGAGATTTCAAGTAGTTGTCCAACACCTCGTCCCGCAATTCAGGTGAAAACCGGTCCGCCGGGACAAACGAAAAGAAGATTTCAGCCGAACACACCGGTTGGCCATCCACTTCCGCGCGACAATCGGCGGTGGCCAACTGCGGACGATTCAGTTTGATATCCGCCACCAAGATCACGGTCTTACCGGGGCCGACCCATTGCCGGAAAGTGGCCGACTTGATCTGCGCCAACATCGGCCGCCCCCGCGTCCCACCCTCTGCCGCCAAACATTTACCGGCTGCCTGCGCCATCATCTCCGTCAGCAGCACCCCCGGCACGACCGGGAAGCCAGGGAAATGATCGCGAAAATAATCTTCATCCAACGCGATATGCTTCACCGCCCGGATATGCCGACCGGGGGTGAGTTCCAAAATTTGATCAACAAGGAGAAAGCGCACAGTCGTAAAACTTACTGAAGCTTGCCCTCGCGCCGGAGCACTTCGAGAATGTCACCGGCTTTGGTCATCGCGGCTAGTTCCACGTCCGACAGCATGATGCCGTGTTTCTCGTCGAGTTCGGCCATCAGCATGAGGACTCCCAGCGAATCCCACGTGACGACGTCGCGCCGCAGAGTTTCCGGCTGAATGCTCCCGGGCGGCTGTTGAAAGACTGCCGCGATCCATTGTAATGCTTCTGTCTGATTCATAAATTGTTCGTCTCTTCTTAGAAAACCAGTCCGCGTAAGTCAACCCGACCGGCTTAGGCGGTTTCCCTCCGGTCGGGCAAAATCAAATGACTCAAATGAGTTTCCGCCGATAATTCAATCAACGCCGAACCCCACGACAAACCAACCCCATACGTCACGAGCAGGAGCGTCAACGCCCGGTCACTCGGGCGCGCCAGTTTGCCTTCGGTAATCGTCAACGGCACCGACGGCCCGCCGGTATTTCCGTAATCCCACAGTGTCAGCGGCATCTTCGCCTCCGGTATTTGGCATTTGGTGGCGAGATGGCGCATGATGAACCGGTTGGATTGATGGAGAATAAAATAATCCACCGCCGCCGGTCCGATCCCCGCCGCACTCAATGTATCGCGGATCAGCGGCGGCACCCGTTTCAGTGTGAAATTCATGACCGCCGGCCCATTCATCACGAGGTTGTGCTTCGCCGGATCCGCCGGAAACCGATCCCGAAAACCGCCGCCTTCGATGATCAACGCCTGATTCCCCGTCCCATCCGTGTGCAGGCTGAACCACCATTTCTTATCCGACTCCTGGCGGCCCGCCTCGATCGCCGTGGCCGACCCCGCATCGCCGAAAAGCAGTCCGACCGTGCGATCCTCGGGGTCGACAAATCGCGACGGCGTTTCCCCGTGCAACAACAGCACGCGCTTAAACCCCGGGTTATCCAACATCATCCCGGCCATCCACAACCCGTACGCGTAACCAGAACAGCCAAGCCCCACATCGAACGCGGCACAGTGATCCCCCAAACCCAGTTTTTTATGCAACACACAAGCCGTGGCCGGCTGCCAATAGTCCGGGCTGTGGGTGACCATAATCAGCCCATCGATTGTTTTGGGCGCCCACGCCAATTGGGCCATGACTTGCCGAGCGGCCACCAAACACAGATCACTGCTGCAGACTGTTGCCGGCGCCAACCGCCGGGTCTTGATCCCCACCAATTTGACGACGCCATCAATTTCCTTCGGCGAAAAACTGGTCGGATCGCTGGTGTTATCAAAGACCCGCTCCGGGACGCAGGTCGCAATTGCCCGGATCTGATGCTCCCGTGTAAATGTAATTGCCACTAAGTAACCTTTCTCATCTTCGCCCGGTAAATCTGAACGGCACCGCGCACGTACCGGCGCAACGCCAGCTCCCCGCGACTACGCGAACGATACCGGACACCCTCATCCAACAACTTCATTTGCGCGGCGCTCAGCCGCCAATCTGAACTCCGGCAATTCTCCGTCAGATGCGCCGCGGATTCCGTTTTCGGAATGGCCACCACGCCCGGCTTCGCCACACACCAATTCAGCGCAACCTGCGCCACCGTCTTGCCGGTTTCCGTGGCCACCCGGCGCAACGCCCCGCGCCCGTCCGCTTCGAGCAGCGCGTCGTACCGGTGCCCCAGCGGACTGTACGCGATGACTGTAATTTGCTGGGCCTGACAATACGGCAGCAAGCGCGGCTCGATGGTGCGATGAATCAGACTGTACCGCACCTGATTCGAAACGATACGCTCCTTGCGCAACGCCCGCTGCGCCCGCTTCAGCTCCGGCAACGTGAAATTGCTGACCCCGATAAACCGCACCTTCCCGCGCGCCACCAACTCTTCCATGGCGGCCATGGTCTCTTCAATCGGCACCGCCGCGTTGGGCCAATGAATCTGGTATAGGTCGATGGTCTCAATCCCGAGCTTGCGCAAGCTGGCATCTGCACTGTCGAAAACTTCCTGCCGGCGCCAGTGATGCGCTTTCGTCGCGACAAACACCCGGTCACGAATCCCCCGAATGGCTTGGCCGACAACTTCCTCATTCCCGTAGTATTCGGCGGTATCAATCAACGTCGCGCCCTGCTCCACCCCGAGCCGCAGCAACTCCGCAGTCCCGCGGTAGAGGTAAGTGCCCACGCCAATCTCCGGCACCTGTTGGCCGGTCGCGCCTAATTCCTTGAACTTCATTGCGGCCAGACCCGGAATTGAAAATTTGGCCGGGCGCATTCCACCGCCACCGCCGCGACGTAACCCGCACACGGCCGCAATTCATGAACCATCCAGTCCGTCCCCTGAATCGCGGCATCCTCCAATGAAACTTCAAACTGGTTTAAGTCGCGCGCCAACCCAACCCCGCACCCCTTCAGAAACGCTTCCTTGCGAGTCCAAATCCGGTAGAACACATCCGCCCGCTGTTCCGCCGGCGCCGACCTAACCCGGTTGGCCTCGGCCGCGGTAAAAAACCGTTCCGCAATCCCGGTATTATCCACCCGGTCCGGCACGATCTTTTCAAGATCCACTCCCACCGGTTGCTCGCGCGCGACAGCCAGCAGCCCGACTTCATGGGAATGCGACAAATTAAAATGCAACGGCTCGCTCGCTTCCAGCTCAGGCTTTCCATTCGGACCATAACGGAAGCGGATGCTGTCAGGCGTTGCGCTCAAATAGTTACCCAAAATCTGCCGGAGACTACCGCGCCCAATCACGAATCGCTCTTGGTCCCGGCGAAAATGAAAGCGCGCCGCTCGGTCGAGCTCGCTTTTTTCCAGCACTGCCGAACAGTGCGCCGGTTCGCCCGCCAACGAAATCTGCCAGACATCAATTTCCATCACCCACTCGATCCAGGCGTTGCCGGAGCGCTGTCGCTAGATGTTTCACAAACGGCTCCACCAGCATGGCGTGCGGATTCACCGGCAACTCGACCACGTCCAACTCCCCGGTCACGAGTTCGCCCCAACCCATTTTAGGGTCGGACAAAAAGTTGTAGGTCACCTGAGTTTTGAACACGAGGACTGGCCCGGCATACGGCTGCGGCTGAAACTGCCCGGCCGCCCGGTCGTTGATTTCTTGCAGAGCACTGAAATCACCCACGTCGGATGTCGGGCTGTCGCGTTTCAACAAATTCATCAATTCCCCGTCTTTGGCCACGCGGAACTTCTCGACCAGATAACGCTTCAATTCCCGGGACCGTAACTTCCGAAGATTGCTGACGTGAAATTTGGTGCGCTGCCACAACACCGCCGCCCGACTCGCTTGGCCGGCCTTCGTCGGATTGTAGGTATCAAAAAATCCGACGAAGGCGACATCCTCACCCGCGTGGCGCAACTGCCGGGCCATTTGGTATGCCACCATTCCGCCGAGACAGTAACCGGCCAGACAATACGGCCCGGTCGGACGCAGCGCCTTCAGCTCGGTCAAATAATGATCCGCCATTTCCTCAATCGTGGTGAGCGGTGGCGTTTGGCCATCCAAGCCTTTGGATTGAAAACCGTACAATGGATAATCATCCCCCAAGCTCGCCGCCAGATCCCGATACAAGAGAACATTCCCCCCGGCGCCGTGAACACAGAACAACGGAGTTTTTGTTCCCTTCGGTTGAATGGTCACCAACGACGACCATTTACCGGCGGCCGGCGCCACTTGACTGAACTGCAACGCCAACCGCTCGATAGTTCCCGCCGCAAAGAGGCTCGCCAGTGGAAGTTTGCGGTGCATCTGCCGTTCGATCTCCGCGAACAACTTCACCGCCAACAACGAATGTCCGCCCAACGAAAAGAAGTCGTCCGTCACCCCGACCGACTCCAACCCCAACACCTGCGCCCAAATCCCGGCCAGTTTTGTTTCGGTCTCCGTCCGCGGTGCCACCCGCGTCCCCGCCGGTGTCCCCCGGTCTGGCGCCGGTAATGCCTTGCGATCTACCTTCCCGTTCGGCGTCAGCGGCAGTTTTTCCAGTGCAACAAAAACCGCCGGCACCATGTGCTCCGGTAATTCTTTTCGCAGATGCTGCCGCAACTCGTCCGCGCCAACATTCACACCGGCCGCCGGCACCACGTAGGCCACCAATTGCGATTCCCCCGAGCCGCCCGCGTGAACCGTCACGACCGCTTGGACAACTTGCGGATGCCGCGCGAGCACCGCTTCGATCTCGCCCAGTTCAATCCGGTAGCCGCGGACCTTGACTTGAAAATCCAGCCGGCCCAGACAGACAATATTTCCGTCAGGCCGGTACTTCGCCAAATCACCCGTGCGATACAACCGCGCCGCCGGCTGGAACGGATGCGCAATGAACTTCTCCGCCGTCAACTCCGGCCGGTTCAGGTACCCGCGCGCCAACCCGTCGCCCCCGATCAACAACTCACCGGCAACACCAGTCGGCACGGGATTGAGGTGAGCATCGAGGATGAAGACTTCGGTGTTAGCAATCGGCCGCCCAATGTGAATGTCATCCGGCTTGGTGACGCGCGTACACGTCGACCAAATCGTGGTTTCCGTCGGGCCGTACATATTCCAGAGTTCGGCACACCGCGGCAGCAATTCCGCGGCGAGTGCCGGCGGCAACGGTTCGCCGCCACACAAAATTTTGAGCGAAGCAATCCCCGGCCACCCCGCCGCCAATAACAGCCGCCACGTTGCCGGGGTCGCCTGCATGACCGTCGCACCGGTCGCTTGAAGCAACCCGGCCAGCTCCACACCATCCACCGCAATCTCACGCGGCACCACCACCACCTTGGCGCCGGTCGTCAGCGGCAGCAGCAACTCCAAGCCGGCAATATCAAACGACAATGTCGTGATCGCCACCAGTACATCCGCTGCCGTCAGCCCCGGTTCGCGCCGCATCGATTGCAGAAAGTTCACCACGGCCCGGTGGGAAATCTGCACGCCCTTCGGCCGACCGGTCGAGCCTGACGTGTAAATAACGTAAGCGAGATCCTCCGCCGATCCGGCTGGCCGAGCCGCCCCGCCCCGATAGACCGCATCAATGCAAACCACCTGCGCTTGGTGTTCCGGCAATTCTGGGACCAACCGTTGCAACGTGACGAGCACTGGCATCTTCGCGTCGGCAACCATGAACGCCAACCGGTCTTTCGGGAAGGCCGGGTCGAGCGGAACATACGCGCCGCCGGCTTTCAATATTCCGAGCAAGCCGACGATCATTTCCAAGGAACGTTCCACGTACAGCCCCACCAAGTTGCCAACCTGAACGCCCTTTTGCTGCAACACCGCCGCCAGCGCTTCGGCCCGGTGATCCAGTTCCCGGTAAGTCAGCCGCTGGCGGGCAAACTCAACCGCAACAGCGTCCGGCGTGCGTTGCCCTTGTTCCGCAACCAACGCGTGGATCGTCCGCTCCCGCGGATACTCCGCTGCTGTCTGATTCCACTCGGCCACGAGTTGCTGTTTTTCGGCTGGCGGCAACAGGTTCAACTGGGAAATGCGCAGCGTCGGATCCGCGACCAAGCTTTCCAACAAACATTCCAAATGGATGAGCAATCGCGCCGCCGTTTCACTCGTGAACAAGTCGGTGGCGTACTCCAACCCGAATCGCAATCCCGCCGGGCTTTCCGTGACAAACAGCGTCAGATCAAATTTGGCAGTGCCCGTGTTCACCGGCAGCGGCTCGCAACTGAGGCCGGGCAATTGCATGAACTGCCGCCCGGCTTCTTCAAACATGAGCGCCACTTGAAACAGCGGCGACTGGCTCAGGCTGCGGTCCGGTTTTAATTCGCGCACTAACCGCTCGAACGGCAAGGCTTGATGCGCCAAACCGCCCAGCGTTACTTCGCGAACCTGCCGAATCAATTCCCGCCCGGTCGGATCACCCGAAAAATCGGCGCGCAAAACCAACATATTCACAAAGAACCCCAACAGCGGTTCCACCTCGATATGATTCCGGTTGGAGACCGTCGAGCCGACTTGGATGCTCGACTGACCGGAATACCGGTGCAGCAGCGCTTGGAACGCCGCCAAAATCGTCATGAACAATGTGGACTCCGTGTCCCGACTCAGTTGGCGAATTTTTTCCGATAGCTCCCGGTCAATCTGCCGCTCGCAATCCGCACCCCGGTAGCTTTGCTCGGGCGGTCGCGGAAAATCAGTCGGCAGCTCCAAGATGGGGAGTTCGCCGGCCAGTTGGTGATTCCAATAATCAACATGCCGCTTCAATTCCGCCCCTTGCAGATGCCGGCGCTGCCAGCGCGAGTAGTCCGCAAATTGAATCGTTAACGGCGGCAAAGACACATCCCGACCAGCCAGGAAATCCGCATACAACGCCGGCAGTTCGCGAAAGAAAACATCCAAACTCCACCCATCGGAAATAATGTGATGCATGATCACGACCAAAACATGATCAGCAGGCGCGATTCGCAAAAGCCGGGCGCGGAACAACGGACCGTCCGCCAAATGCATTGGTTGCCGGGCGAATTCGTTCACACAATCTTCCACCGCCCCGCCGGTAATCTCGACCACGTCCAATTTGAATTCCGCGTGCGGCGCAATCAACTGGATCGGCAGTTGATCGTCCCCCACCCCCGGGAAGGTCGTGCGCAACGCTTCGTGCCGGCCCACAATCGCCGTCAACGCTTTTTCTAAACACTCGACCCGCAAGTCCCCGCGAAACCGCGACGCCGCATAAATGTTGTAGGTGGCCGAGGAGCCTTCCAGTTGCTCCAAAAACCACAACCGTTCCTGGGCAAAGGAAAGCAGGCACTGCTCGCCGGGCGGTCGTTTCTCCAGTTGATCCAACTGCGGCTGGGGCGACTCATGCCGTTTCCGGAGCCGGGCATCCAATTGGGCGCGCTGCTCGGGCGTCAGCTTGGCGATGCGTTGGGAAAGATCCATGGGATTAGGAAGCCGCTTCAACTTCATCGAGCAGTCGCGCTAGTTCGTCGGATTCAACACTCGCAAGTTGTAGATCGGACAACTGGCCGGCGAGAGCAGCGATTGTCGGAGTTTCAAAAATTACCGCCAGCGGCACGTCGATACCGAATTGCTGGCGAATCCGCGAGGCGACACGCAACACGAGGAGTGAATGACCACCTAAATCGAAAAAGTTGTCGTGAACCCCGACGCGCTCAACCTTCAATACCTCCGCCCAAATCGCCGCCAGCCCGGTCTCGGTCGCATTCCGGGGCGCGACATACGCCGCCGCCAATTCCGGCCGGTGCACCTCCGGCGCCGGCAACGCCCGGCGATCAATCTTGCCATTCGCGGTGACCGGCATTTTCGGCAAGAACACAAATGCTGCCGGCACCATGTAGTCCGGCACTTTTTTCTTCAAATGATCACGTAACTCTGCCACGGCCGGGGCGGTCCCAGTCGCCACGAGATATGCCACCAACTGTTTCTCACCATGAGCACTGTCCCGGGCCAACACGGCCGTTTCGCCCACGGCCGGGTGTTCACCAAGCACCGCCTCAACCTCGCCGAGTTCGATCCGAAACCCGCGAATTTTCACCTGCTGATCCAAGCGCCCCAAGTATTCAATATTGCCGTCGGCCAGATACCGGCACAGGTCGCCGGTCTTGTACAGCCGGCCCCCGGGCCGAAATGGATCCGGAATGAATTTCTCCGCCGTCAACTCCGGGCGCTGGAGGTAGCCGCGGCCGACTTGGACACCGCCGAGATGCAATTCCCCCGGCACCCCGATGGGCACCAGCTGCAACCGCGCATCGAGAATGTACGTTTGCGTGTTGGCGACGGGTTTGCCGATCGGCACAATCCGCAGCGCGCCGTCCCGCCGGCAAGTCCAATGCGTTACATCCACCGCGGCCTCGGTCGGGCCGTACAGATTGTGGAGCGCGGCCGGCAGCTTTTCAAAAAACATTTCCTGCAAATCAAACGGCAGCGCTTCCCCGCTGCAAACCACCTGTCGCAACGACCGGCACGTTTCCACCCCCGGCTCCGCGAGAAACGTCCGCAACATCGGCGGCACGAAATGCAGCGTGGTCACGCCGCACGCGTTGATAAGCTCGATCAGATACCGCGGATCCTTGTGCCCGCCGGGTTTGGCTATCACGAGCTGCGCGCCGTTCAGCAGCGGCCAGAAAAACTCCCAGACCGACACGTCAAAACTGTACGGAGTTTTCTGCAACACCACATCCGCCGGTGTCAGTTGATACTGTTCTTGCATCCACAACAGGCGGTTCACGATGCTCCGGTGCTCGTTCATTGCGCCCTTGGGTTTTCCCGTGGAACCCGACGTGTAAATCACGTACGCGAGATTCGTCGGTTGCGCGATCCGGCCACTGTTTTCAATCGCCGGGCTGGCGTTCGGTTCTCCGAGGCAAAGGATATTCGCCGAGCTGGGCGGCAATTTCTGCCGGAGATTGCTCGTGGTGATCACCACCGGCGCCCGCGTGTCTTCCAACATGAACGCCAGCCGGTCTAGCGGGTACTCCGGATCGAGCGGCACATACGCCCCCCCGGCCTTGAGGACGGCCAGCAACGCGACAACCATCTCCGCCGAACGTTCCAGGCAGACGCCCACCAATATCTCGGGGCCAACCCCGGCCAAGCGGAGCTGTGCCGCAACTTGATTGGCGCGCTGGTTTAACTCCCGGTACGTGAGCCGGCGCGACCCATCAATGACCGCGACACCAGCCGGCATCCGCTCCGCCTGCGCTTCGAAAAGTTCATGGAGACAATCCGCACTCGGGTAGTTGCGCCGCGATTCGTCATTCCACTCCACGAGCAACTGCTGGCGTTCCTTCTCGGTGAGCAATGGCAACTCGTCAATCCGGCAACCCGGATTGGCGACAACGCCCTGCATCAATTGCTGGAGGTGCCCGAGCATCCGGCGCATCGTCGCGACATCGAACAGATCGCTGCTATACTCTAGGCCCAAATGCAAGCCGTCCGCCTTCTCCGTCGCAAATAACGTCAAATCAAATTTCGCCGTGTCCGTCGTGACCGGCAGCCGGCTCAACTCCAGCCCTGCCAAGGCGAGATCCGTCCCGGGCGCGTTTTGCAATACCACCGCGACTTGGAAAAGCGGATTATGGCTGGGCGAGCGCACCGGCCGCAGCGTCTCGACCAGTTTCTCAAACGGCGCGTCCTGATGGGAGAACGCGCTCAACGTGGTCTCCCGCACCCGACCCAACAACTCTCGGAAAGTGGGCTTGCCACTCACGTCCGTCCGCAGCACCACCATGTTCACGAAAAAGCCGATCAGATTCTCTATCTCCACCCGACTCCGCCCGGCCACGGGCGTGCCGACCACCAAATCTTCCTGGCCGGTATAGCGCCACAGCAACACATCGAACACCGCCAACAACGTCATGAACAACGTCGCGCCTTCCCGCCGGCCCACCGCTTGGAATTCATCCGCCAACGCCCGCGGCACCACCAAAGTTTCATACCCGCCCCGGTACGACTGCGCCGGCGGCCGCGGTCGGTCTGTCGGCAAAGTGAGCAGTTCGGGCGCACCGGCCAGCTTCTCTTTCCAGTATGCCAAGTGGCGCTGACAGTCCCCGCTCGCCAGCCAGGTTCTCTGCCATTGGGCGAAATCGGCATATTGAACCGGCAACTCCGGCAACATTGCTGACCGGTTCTGCCCGCCCGCCCGGTACAACTCCCCGAGTTCATGCGTCAACACCCCTATGGACCAGGCGTCGGCAATAATATGGTGCATGTAGATACCGAGCACATGGTCGTCCGGAGAAAATCGCAGCACTTGAAATCGAATCAGCGGGCCGGGGTTTAGGGCGAAGGGCCGCCGCGCCTCTTCGTTCGCAAGCCGGTAAGCCTCTGGCAGTCTTGCCGGCTCGGGAATCTGCTCCAGATTGACAACCGCCAGTCGGACCGGCGCGGGAGGTTGAATGACCAGCAAAGGTTCGTTTGCATCCGCGGTAAATGTCGTGCGCAACGCTTCATGCCGGGTCACTAATTCCGTCAGGCTCCGTTCCAGTGCTGCGAGATCCAACCGGCCCCGTAAGCGCAGAATTTCCGCAATGTTGTAGGTCGACGACCCGGGCCGGATCTGATCGAGAAACCAAAGCTGTTCCTGAGCGAACGAAAGCCGGCATGGCTGCGTCGGATCGCGGCGCAGAATACCGGCTACTTGGGGGGGCGCCTTTTTCTGGAGACGCGCTTCCAGCAGCGCCCGTTTTTCCGGCGAGAGATTCGCGAACCCTTGGGGTAGATGACTCATGGGAGTTTCCGACACTATCAAAATAAATCGACGAGCCCTTGGCCCAGTCCCAACACCGCCATATACACCTTCAGCAATGGCGCGAGTACCGCACTTTTCCCCCTGACTTTGTAACAAACTTCCTCTGTGACGTGTTTCCAATTCGAGCGATTGGCGACGTTGTAGGAAATCGTGATGGACGCTGAAAGCATGCGCGCACTATGCCACCAGCGGTCGGGGATAAAAATCAGGTACCCAGGTTTCAAAACTCCACGCAAGGCCGTCGCCTGGGCAAATAAGGGAAATTTCTCCGCATCGAAGTTCTCAACATCGGCAATGAAAGAATGGTTCCGGGGCCGCTCCTTCGGGTAGAGTAGATGCGTCTCTGCCGGCGAATACAAGACCGCTTCTTTTTCGCCATAGACCTGACCGAGAAAAGCGTGGGTGCTGTTCCCGTCGTAGTGGACAATCGGAAACTGGCCGCCCGCCCCGCCAATATAAATCTCCGCCTCGCGGCCTTCCGATGGATAGAACGGTCCACGCAACCAGTTGGGTAAGATGTACGGCGGCGGAGGCTGCAAATCCTCCAGTAGTTCTGGAAAGACCAGCTGGACTTGCTGATTTCGAAAATAGGGCGCGACCTGTTCGGCAGATGAATTCTCGACGAGCCCAAAGAACTCGTCCACCGAGTAGGTGTGACCATTAATCTCCAGCGACTTCCCGGAATATTTCTGCCGAAAGAAATCGGGGGTCCATTTTCCAACCGCCGTCCAGCCCTTCAACCCATCGGTCAGAATGACGGGCTGGTTCGGAAAAAGGTATTCGACGGCGAACTCCGCGTACGACAATCCGTGTCGCTCCGGTATGGAGCGCATCGGCTGATGGATTTGATTCGTGGATTTCATCTGGACCTCGGTTGCGTTTTACTTTTTGCGGTGCGCGGCGGGCGACTCCACCCGCTTCAACCAAATTTCCCGCCAGTAGAGTGAGTCTTTTCGCGGACAGCCGCCAACGACCATCGGGCAGCGGCAGGTCACATCTTCCAACACAACTGTGTTGGACAATTCGCGCATCTGCCCGGTCATCTCCAAAATCATGTGATCCAGCCGCGACTTCACCCGGTACTGACGCCCACAAAACGGCGTCATGCAGGTACCGAAAGTCATCCCCCGATTCCGGCCACTGGCGTCCAGCGTGGCTCGAATCTCCTCGGGTGATTTGACCTCGACCAATTCCCCGGGCTGTAGGTTCAGCGCCTCAGTGGGAGTCCGCGTCTGGTTCCCAACCAAAACCACGCCGATTGAATACCGTTGCCAGAACTTTCGCCACGCCGCACTGACCATCAGCCAGACCATCAGTTCGGCGGAGCGGTCTCCCACGCAAACCTCACGGAGACACTTTTGCAAACGGCCTCGGGTCGTCAGCGGTTGCGTCGCGGCGATGAGTTCGCTGGATTGGCAAATATATTGGCCCTCGCCTTTGACCGTTTTGAGACGCGCGAGATCGGCAACCGCCCCCGGCGTAGACTTGACGTCGGTCGCGGTAATCGACCGCACCCACGCCGTCTTCCAAAAGAGCGAACACGAACGCCCACAGCCGGCATGCGCCGCCCCATCACAACGCAGATCCTCCAAGAAGATCACATCATTGTTCGTAAACTCCCGGATCGAGCCATCGGCTCCGTCCACGCAAGTCTTCTCCGCGCGCCGGCTGACGACGAACTGCTTTCCGCAGAACCGCAACATCTCCGGCATAAAGGGCAGACCGTCCAACATACCGTCTGCATCCAGCGTCAGCATAATTTCAGCGGCGCTCCGCACTTCCACCACGTCGCCGCGCCGCAGCATGGAATCCTTGAAGCTCACGCGCCGCCCTTCAACTGCGCCGCCGCCTCGGCATCCGACATCCCCTCTAACTCTGCCATCAGGCGCGCCAACTCTTCGGGATCTTCACCCTGGAGTTGAAGTTCCATCAGCGCAGTCGCCAGCCCCGTCACCGTTGGATGCTCGAAGATCATCGGGAACACCAACCGCACATTGGTGGATTGGTTGACACGGGACACGACTTGAATCGCCAACAACGAATCGCCGCCCAACTCAAAGAAATTATCGTGAATCCCAACCTTCGACACCTTCAACACTTGCTCCCAAACCTCCGCGATCATCTGCTCCTGCGAAGTCCGCGGCGCTACGCGCTCGGTCTTCCGTTGCCGGGTCGCGGCACTCTCTGGCGCCGGTAAAGATTGCCGGTCGAGTTTCCCATTCGCATTCAACGGCAACGCTTCGAGTAAAACGTACGCGGGCGGGACCATGTAATCCGGCAACCGCTCGGCCAAGTATTCTTGCAGCATTCCCGGCGTCAACACCGTCCCCGCCCACGCCGGCAACACGCGGAGATGTGCATCCGCTGCTTGTTCCCGGATCAACCGCCCGGCTGGCGACGGCCGAATCGCGTAAACGTAACAGAGTTCCGTTTTTCGCAGCAGTGGATCCTGTTCGACGAAATGCTCAAACCCATACTGCTCCAGCAACGCAACAATCGGCGCCAGATTTCCCTGCTGATCCACTTCAATGACCAGTTGCCGGATTTTCGCCCAATCACCGGCAGTTAGCCCCAGCAGAATATCCAGCTCACTCTTTTCCACGTTGACCTTCAACAGATCAATCCGTTCGATCCGTTCCTCGGCGATCACGTCGGACAGCGTCCGCAATTGCGCCTGGATCTGCCGCGCGTGGAACCGTTCTTCCAGCAATTCATCAACTTGGGCGGCGCTGACGCTGGCGGATTGCTGATTCAACACGAAGGTCTTCACCACTTCGCGTTCCGTCTTCTCGTCCGCATAAAAACCGGACAGCAGCGAAAAACCCTCGAAGAACGTCATCTCCGCCATCTTGTTTTCCCGCGACAAACCGCACGGGAAACATTTAACCGCCGTCCCGTGGGCGCGTGCATTCGCCTCCAAACACCGGAAGACCGACGGATTCGGTTCAAACGAAAACATGCGAAGATCCCGCGCCAACCGGTTCGCAAAGACCGTGAACAAACCGATGTTCGAGCCTGCATCCACAATGCAATCGCCGTCCCGGATCGTAATGCCATGCCGGAGGTACGCCTGCAGGACAAACACTTCCTGGTAGATGTAATCCGTCTCATTTTTATTGAGATGCGCGACCGGCACTCCGTTGGGCAAAACGTACGGCGACCGGTTGCCCAACAACGCTTGGTGCGTCTGCCGCGGCACCACATAACTGACCAATTGGTTTTCCCGCATCAACACGACCGCATCCCGCACGTCCGGTCGCTCGCGCAACGCCGCTTCGATCTCGCCCAACTCGACTCGGTACCCGCGCACCTTGACCTGATCATCAATCCGTCCGAGGAACTCGATGTTCCCATCCGTCAAACAGCGCGCCCGGTCCCCCGTCCGGTACATCCGCGCGCCCGGCTCAGAAAACGGATCCGCCACAAATTTCTCCGCCGTCAACTCCGACCGGTTAAGATAGCCCCGCGCCACGCCGGCCCCGCCAATGCACAACTCACCGGCCACCCCAATCGGAACCGGCCGCAACCGTTGATCCAAAATATAAACGTGGCTATTCGGTAATGCTCTCCCCAATGGCAGCGTTCCAGACGCCGTGTCTTGCCGGGGCGTGCGGGTGCGATACGTCAACACGCCGACCGTGGTTTCCGTCGGACCGTAGTGATTGCAAATCACACAACCCGGCGCCAGCGCACGCAGCCGCTCAATCCACTCCAGCCGCGACGCCTCGCCGCCCAGAATCAGGCGTTGCCGGGGCAGAACCCGCTCCGGGTTCGCCGCCGACTGCAACGCCGCCAGATGCGACGGCACAATCTTCAACACGTCGATTTGTTCGCGCTCGAAATACTCGGCCAGCGCCAACTGATTCGTCGTCCGCTCCGCCGCGATGATGTGCAGACAACCGCCCGTCGCCAGCGCCGGGAAGACCACCGTGTTCCCGAGGTCCGCCGCAATCGTCGACACCAACGCATACCGGAGGCCGGGCGTAAACTCCAACCGTTCGCTCACGCCCAACACATAATTCACGATGTTCCGATGCTCAATGCAAACGCCCTTTGGCCGACCGGTCGAGCCACTCGTGTAAATCACATACGCCAGATTCTCCGGCTGGACGCGCACCGCCGTCGCGCCCCGTCCCGCCGACCAATCCAACGTGTCGAGGCATATCGCCCGCTCCGCCGGTATCTTCGATAAGAGACCCGATTGCGTCAGACAAACCGTCACCTGCGCATCGTCGAGCACGTACGCGATCCGTTCCTTGGGGAATGCGGCATCAATCGGCACATACGCCCCACCGGCTTTGAGGATCGCCAAAATTCCCACGATCATGTCGAGCGATCGCTCCACACAAATTCCCACGAGCGACTCCACACCAACGCCGCGCTGCTGTAACTGACCCGCAATTTGAGTGGCGCGCCGATCCAATTCCCGGTACGTCAGCCGTTCGCCTTCATACGCCACTGCCGGCGCGTCGGGAGTCTTCGCCGCCGCCGCTTCGAACAAACCATGGAGCGTAATCACCGGCAGCGGATGCAGGTTTGAATCCGCCACCAGTTGCTTTTGTTCAGCCGCCGTGAGCAGCGGTAAGTCGCCCACCAAACACGCCGGTTCGGCCACCGCCGCTTCCAGCAACGTTCGGAAATGCTTCAGCCAACGTTCGACGGTCGTGGCATCAAAAAGATCCGTGCTGAAATCGCAGTCCAACCGCAAATCCCGGTCGTTGTCGGCAATGTTGAGAAAGAACTCAAAGACCAGTGACGCCCGCCACAATTCTTCGACGCGCGTCTCAAGCCCCGGCAATTCAAATCCCGCCGGCGCGCGGTCGAGATTGAAGACCACCGGCATCAACGGCACGCGGCTCGGATCGCGCGGCACGTTCAACATCTGCACCAACCGCCCGAAGGAAAGTTCCTGGTGATCGAAGGCGTCGAGCACCGTCCGCTTGAGCGTCTTCAGATAGTCCCCAAACGCAACATCCGCCCCGCACTGACTACGAATCGGCAGCAGATTCACGCAATGGCCGATCAACGCCCGGCTGCCCGGCGTCGCCTGCAAATGCGCCGCCATCTGCCCCGCCGCCGGTATGCCAACGACGAAATCCTCCGGCGCGCCCAGCCGGTGCAGCAGCGTTTTGAAAGCGCCCAGCAAATACGTCGTCAACGTGACGCCCTGACGCGCGCTGGCCTGCTTCAGGGTCTGCCGAAACTCCGGTGACCATTGCACGCTGACTCGGCCGGCGCGGAAACTCCGTTGCGCTGGCCGCGGCCGGTCGGCAGGAAGATCCAGCACCGGCGGCAACTCGACAAATTGCTGACGCCAATAAGCTTCGTCCTGCACCGTGATGGCGCGGTATTCCGGCGATTCGAGCAATCCGCGATAGGTGGCAAATTGCAAAGCCGATTCAAGCTCGGCCGGCTGTCCGCCATACAACTGCTTCAACTCCAGCAAGAACACACCAAACGACCAACCATCGGCGACCAAGTGATTGTAGGTGAGAACCAGCACCTGATCCGTCGCGCTCCAGCGCACCAGTTGCGCCCGCAACAACGGCGGACACGTCAAGTCGAAGAGCGTCTCGCCCTGCGTCCGCGCCAGTTTCTCCAGCGTCGCCGGGCGTTTGGCGGCCGGGACAGTAGACTGATCGTTGACGACAAGATTGAGTTTCACCGCCGGCGCGAATCGCTGCACGGGATTCTTGAGATCAAAAGATGCCCGCAAACTATCGTGCCGGTCCACACAGATCTGCAACGCTCGTTCCAGCGCCGGCAGATTCAACTGACCCTTGAGGTGCAACAGGAACGTGATGTTGTACGACAGCGCCGCCCGGTCACCCAACTGCGCGCCCAACCACATTTCGCGTTGCGCCTCCGTCAGCTCGATCTCAATCGAACCATCACCCAACGTCTGCGTCTTGCTCTGATGGCCATCCAAAAAGCCGGCGCTGGTTAACTCGGCAAGACTCTCCGTCACCGCCGCGACCAACCGCTCGAGGTCCGCCGCGGTGTGCGCTGTGGTAAACACAAAGGCGCGGTTTTCAAAAATGTGAATCCCACGGTCGCGCAGCAGATAGAACAACAATCCGCCCAGCTTCCACTCCGGCCGCAGGGTGATATAGAGCAGCGAACTAAACTGCGCGAGTTGCAGCGGAGCCCGGTAACGCGCGATCACTTCCCGAAGTTCCTTGGCCGCCCGTTCCGCCAAACTCGCCACACGCTCCTGCAGCGCCGGGCCTTCTCGTTTGAGATGTTCCAGCACCGCCTTCGCCACCGCGATCGTGATCGGATGCCGCACGAACGTCCCGGCGAAGAACGTCACGCCCACCTCGGGAAACGACGCGTCGCCGGCTTGCCATTGGCCGCCGTCCAGCGCATCGAGGTACTTCGGTGAGCCGGCCACCACGCCGATGGGTAGTCCGCCGCCGATTACCTTGCCGTACGTCGCGATGTCCGCCCGCACGCCAAAGTGTGCCTGCGCACCACCCGGATGAACGCGGAAGCCGGTAACCACTTCATCAAAAATCAGAGCCGTGTCCGTTTGTTCGGTGATGCGGCGAACCTCGTGGAGAAATTCCCGTGGCTGAAGATCCAACCGGCGACTTTGCACAGGCTCAACCATCACCGCCGCCAACTCGCCGGCATGGGCGCGCAGCCAGTCCAACGCTTCCGCGCTGCCGTATTCCAAGACCACCAACTGACTCGTTGCTGAGGACGGAATACCGGGGGCGATGGGTGCGGCGCCCGGTTCGCCATTCACGGCGAGCGGCCGGTACAGCACCTCATCGAAAATCCCGTGATAGTCACCGGCAAAGGTCGCGATCTTGTCGCGCCCGCTCACCGTGCGCGCGATCCGCATCGCCGCCAGCACCGCTTCCGAGCCGGTATTGCAGAACGCCACCCGTTCCATTCCGGTCAGTTCCCGAACCAACGCGGCGGTCTCGCCCACCATCGGTTGAATCGGGCCAATCTCAAATCCCAATTCAAGCTGGCGCTGGATGGCTTCGACAACAAATGGTGGCCGGTGCCCAAACAGGCTCGCGCCGAAGCCCATCATGAAATCGATGTACTCGTTGCCGTCCACGTCCCACACGCGCGCCCCGTCGGAGCGCGTCGCGTAAATCGGGTACACCATTTCCTTCCACAGCTGCTTGAAACCCGCAACGCTGCGGGGATCGGCCAAGCCCGGTCGGTTTTTCTCCGTCAACGCTTTCGAGCCGGCCGTGCGCCGCGTGTAGCGGGCAATGAATTCCGTGAGCCATTGCTGCTGTGAATTCGTCAGCCCACCGGTGGAATCTCGTTCGATGGGACGGAACGGGCCATGCCCCTTCACGACCACCGGTCGAGGGGACGGTGCCACCGTAGGCGCGGAGGCGCTTGCCGGCAGAGTCTGATCCGCATATTCCGCGAGCGCGTCAATCGAGCCGAGATCTTCCATCAACTGGCGGAAAGATACCGGCACGCCAAGCTTGCGCTGAAACAACGTCGCGGCCTGGGTGAGTAAGAGTGAATCCAATCCCAATTCTAGAAAGCCCGTCGCTGGATTCACCTGGCCGAGTTGCAATCCCGATAGCTCCTCGACGAGCAAACGGATCTGCGCGGTCAAACGCGTTTTCCGGTTCGCTGTTGAATCCACCACCGGCACCACCACGGCCGGCAGTTCAACTGGGCTCACCGCGCTGCCGCCCATCACGGTCCCAGATGGAGGTGATGCCCACGGAATGATTTCTGTGGTCGCAGCGGGATTTGGCTCAACCCAATAGCGCTTTTTCTCGAACGCATAAGTCGGCAACGCCACACGCCGCCGCTGCTCGTTCGCGTAAAACGCCTCCCAATCCGGCTGAACTCCCGCAATCCAAAGCCGGCCCAAAGCGGTTAGGAATGAATTCAGTCCGGCCGCGGCGAGCGAGGCCAGCACAGTTTGATTCGCACCTTTACCGGGATGTTGGCGCACCAACTGCGCGAGCGTCTGACCGGGGCCGACTTCGAGCATCACGTAGGATTGGTTCTTCAGCAATTCGCCAACGCCATCCGCAAAGCGCACCGCCTGCCGCACGTGCCCAGCCCAATAATCGGGATTCGTCGTCTCGTTCGCTGTCACCCAATTGGCGGTGACATTCGAGACGTACGGCACCTGCGGCGCTTGGAGGCGGACTTTCTTGACCAACTCAGTGAAAGCCGGCACGACCGGATCCATCATGGCCGAATGAAACGCATGCGAAGTATTCAGCCGGCGACCCACGATCTTTTTCGCCGCGAGTTCCTGTTCCAGTTTCGCGATGGCGGGATGCGGCCCGGACACCACGCACAGATTTGGCGCGTTGATCGCCGCGATGGACAACTGATCGCCGAGCAGCGGCACCAGTTCCGCTTCCGGCAACCGCACCGCGAACATCGCGCCCGCCGGCTGCGCTTGCACTAATTTTGCGCGACCCGCAACGAGTTCCAGTCCCTCCTCAAAAGTAAACACCCCGGCCAGACAGGCCGCGACATATTCGCCCACGCTGTGGCCAATCATCGCGGCCGGCTGAATCCCCCACGCCATCCACAACTTCGCCATAGCGTACTCGATGACGAACAGCGCCGGTTGCGTGATCCGCGTCTGGAGCAACTGATCCTCCGCCCAACCGACTTTGTCCGGCGCCGGAAAGAGGACGTGGCGCAAATCTAAACCCAAGTACGCCTGCAACAGTTCCGCGCCGCGATCCACATCGGCCTTGAAGCTTGGCTCGGACTGATACAACTCCACACCCATGTTGACGTATTGCGCGCCTTGTCCCGGAAACATAAACACGACGGGCGGATTCACCGTGTCAGTCTGACCGGAGAAAGTTTTCGTCGCGTCGAGCGCCGTCGCGACTTCACTCCCATCGCGACACACGAGAATCCGGCGTTGGTTAAACGACGCTCGCCCGACCTGCAACGTAAATGCGGCGTCCGCTAGATTCGTTTCGGGATGCGCTTGGAAATGAGCCACCAGTTGCGCCGTCGCCGCTTCCAGCGATTCACCGGTCTTGGCCGACAACAGAAGCAACTGCGCCGCGCGCGAGCCACTCGACGGCGCGACTGCCGGCGCTTCTTCCAACACCACATGCGCGTTCGTCCCGCCGACGCCAAATGAACTCACCCCTGCCCGCAGTGGAGTCGCGCCGGGCTGCCAATCCGTTAGCTTATCAACAACGTAAAACGGGCTGGTTGCCAGTTCGAGCTTCGGATTTGGTTTCTGGAAATGGAGCGACGCCGGGAGGCGCTTATGTTTCAGCGCGAGTGCGGTCTTGATCAACCCGGCGATACCGGCGGCGGCATCGAGATGGCCAAAGTTGCTTTTCACCGTACCGATTCCGCAGAAATTCTTCCGCGCCGTCTTCAGGCGGAACGCCTGGGTCAGCGCCGCAATTTCAATCGGGTCGCCGAGCGGTGTGCCGGTGCCATGCGCTTCGATATACGAGATCGTCCCCGGATCAATGCCCGCCAAGGCTTGGGCCAGCGCGACCACTTCCGCCTGACCATCCACGCTCGGCGCCGTGAAGCTCACTTTGTTCGAGCCGTCATTATTCAGCGCGGCACCCTTGATGACGGCGTAAATCTGATCGCGATCCGCAATGGCCTCCGCCAATCGTTTCAACACCACGATGCCCAGGCCGTGACTGAAGACCGTGCCGGCCGCGTTCACATCAAAGGCCCGGCAATGGCCATCGGGCGACGTGATGCCGCCTTCCTGATATTGATAGCCGCGGTGTTGCGGGAACGTGATCGAGACCCCGCCCGCCAACGCGATGTCGCAGGAATAACTTTGGAGATTCTGCACCGCCTGACACACCGCGACGAGCGAGGTCGAGCACGCCGTGTAGATGTTCAGTGCCGGCCCGCGCAAGTTGAGTTTGTAGGCCACACGCGTCGCGAGATAATCTTTCTCGTTGCCCATCATCGTCGTCAACCAGCCGACCAGTTGCGTCACGTCGCGGCGGTTATGCAGATTCTGCAGGTAGTACGTGTTGTTCGTCATGCCGGCGAACAAGCCAATCGCACCCCGGTACCGATCCGGCACATAACCGGCATTTTCCAACGCGGCCCAGGCAGCTTCAAGAAATGCGCGTTGTTGCGGATCGGTCGCTTCCGCTTCTTTCGGGTTCATGCCGAAGAATGCCGCATCAAAACAATCCGCATCCGCCAATACACCCCGCGCGCGGATGTAGTCGGGCGTATTCTTCACCTCGGCCGGGTCCAGCCCGGCTGCCGCGAGTTCGGCATCGGTGAAAGTCGCAATGGATTCCACGCCGGCCACCAGATTGCGCCAGAATTCATCTACGTTGCCGGCGCCGGGGAAACGGCCGGTCAGACCAATGATGGCAATCCCATCTTGATGAAGATCGTTCATAGTTTGCGATTCATGGCGGGGCGCTGCCGCGCCAGTGCAGCTCGCTGTAATTGGGCCCGGTCTTGAACAGTAGCCAGACTTGTGCCACCCGCGGACTGTCCCAGAAACTTGGCCAACGCGCCAATGGTTGGATATTGAAACATGCGCACGATGGAAATGTCCTTGGCGAGCGCCTGGCATAACCGGGAGTGCACCTGGATCATCAACAGCGAATGCCCACCCAAGTCAAAGAAGTTATCCAGCGTTCCCACTCGGTCGATCCCAAACGCCTGCTGCCAGATGGTCGCGATCGATTTCTCCAGTTCGCTCTGCGGCGCGAGATAGTTTTGCGACGAACCGCGGAGTTTGACCGGTCTGCTCGTCGCCCGCGCGACCGGCGGACGCAAGCCCGCGAGCAACTCGCCAACCGGCTGCTGGAGTTTGACCGGCAGTTCGCGCAAAGCGGTGGCCATGTCCTGTAACACATCGCCGGCCAGTTTCGCATCGATTCGCCGCGTATCATAAACCAGCGTCAACGTCAGCTCAGCGCCCGGCACCACCACCAGCGTCAGCGGGAAGTTCGTGCGGATCGGCGCCACAAAATCCTGTATCGCGGCCGCCCCGAACCGCCACGTTCCTTCCTCAACGACATAATTCTGAAACACCACGAGACTCTCAAACAGCCGGTAGCGCCACGGCACTTCGCTCCATTCCTGAACCTGCACCGGTGACGCAAACTGATGCTGACTCAACAGCACTTGACCGGCCTGCAGATCGCCCAGCCAGTCGCCAACGGATCTTTCCACTGGCACCCGGGCGCGGACCGGCACATTGTTGACGAAAGAACCGACCATCGTCTCAACTCCCGGCAACTCATGAGGCCGGCCGGAAAATGCCGCCCCGAACAGTACGTCACTCCGCCCGCTCTGTCGGCTCAACACCGCGGCCCATGCCGCTTGCACCAGTGTATTCAACGGCATTTGCCGGCCGCGTGCGAGTTGCTGGATCGCTTCGGCTTCCAGCCGGAGTGTCGCCTCAGCAAATCCCCCAGTTGCCGAAGGCGTGTTCTTCTGTGGCACCGGCGTGGGTTCGGTGAAACCGCGCAACTGTTCGCGCCAGAAAGTTTCGTCCTGGGCAACACAGCGGTCTTTCAACCAGCCAATGTAATCGCTGAACGGTCGCGGCTGTGCGGCCACACTCCCGGCAACCTCCTTAAGCAGCAGCGGCCAGGACCAGCCGTCGATTTGTAAATGATGATGGCTCCAGACAAACCACCACTCGACCTCACCGATGCGGATGAGCGAGCACCGCATCAACGGTGGCCGGGCCAGATCAAATCCACGCGCCCGGTCTGCCGCCAGAAATTCGGCAAACTTCGCCGCGCGCTCGGTCGGCGGGATGTTGCGCCAGTCCGCTTCAATCCACGGCAATTCAACTCCGGCCAGCACAACTTGCAGCGGAGCTTTCAACCCTTCTGCCACAAACCGCGTCCGCAAGACCGCGTGCCGGGCCAGCACCTGCTCCCACCCGCACCGGAACGCCGCCACATCAAGTGCGCCGCGCAACTTGAAATGATATTGATCAAACCCCACGCTGTTACCGGCGGATTCGAGCGCGTGAAATAGGCCTTGGACCGGTGAAAGCGGGAAGATGTCCTCGACCGGACCGACTGTCTCCACCAACTGCTCCAACCCAGTCTGATCCAACGCCGCGAGGGGAAAATCCGTTGGAACGAGCGCGCTGGCGCTTGCCGATTCGCTCGCCAAAATGATCTGCCGTAACGCCGCCAGAAAATCGTCCGCCAAGCGCTGCACCGTGGCGGCAGCCTGCCGGGCCGGCGCATATGTCCACGCAACTTCCAACCGACCGCCGGTCACGACGGCATTGATTTCCAATTCATACCGGCGGCGCGCCGCTGGACTCCGCCACGGACCGGCGGATTCCGGCGCAAACTGAAATAGTTTCGAACCGGCCAGCACCTGATCAAATTGGCCGAAGTAATTGAAGATGATTTCCGGCTGCAACTTCAATTCTGTTTCACCGGCCAGATACCGGAGCAAACCGTATCCGATTCCGCGCCGCGGCACCGCGCGCAGTTGTTCCTTCACTCGTTTCAACGCGGCCACCGGTGGCAAATCCGGCCCGACATCCAAGTGCACCGGGAAAATCGTCGTGAACCAACCGACCGTGCGCGACACATCGAGACCCTCCGCGATATCTTCGCGGCCATGGCCTTCCAAATCCACCGTCAAACCGCTCTGGCCGGTCCAACGCGCGACCGCCTGCGCCACCGCGGTGAGCAACGCGTCGTTGATCTGTGTTTTGAAAACTGCCGGCAGGCGTTGCAATAAGCGTTGCGTCTCGCTGGCCTCCAGCGCGACCGTGACCGTGCGTGCCGCACCTTCGGTATTTTCCCCGCCGGCGTTACCCGGCAAGTGACTGGCCGGCACATCGCGCCAAAAAGTTAATTCGCCACGCACCGCCGCAGTGCCGGCGTGTTCGGTCAGCGCACGCGACCAACGCTGAAAAGACGTCGTCTTCGGTGGCAATTGCACGGCGGCACCCGCGCGCAACTGGCTGTAAACCGTTTCCAAATCCTCCAGAAGAATCCGCCACGAGATGCCATCGACGACGAGATGGTGGATGGCAATCAATAGCCGGCCCGGCGCTGATTCAACAACGCGGAGCAACGGTCCCGTCGCGAGATCAAAAGTTGTCCGCCCGGACACGCTGCCCGGCGCTCCATGGGTTTGCCGCCAAACTCCGTTTTCCCGGTTGAACCGCAAGCGCAACGCATCGTGATGGCGCTCGACCTGTTCAACCGCCTGCGCCAACAACCCGGCATCCAAACGCTCACTCGTGCGCAAGAGGAAAGCTTGATTCCAATGCTGGGGCTCGGCCAGATCCTGTTCGAAAAACCACTGCTGGACCGGTGTCAACTGCACCTCGCCAGTCACCAACCCTTGTTCCGCCGGTACGACACTGACAGCGGGAATGGCGGTCGCAAGACCGGCAATGGTTGGGTATTGGAAAATGAGCTTGGGAGTGAGAGTTAGTCCACTCTGCCGTGCGCGCGCGATGATTTGAATCATCAAAATCGAATCACCGCCCAACTCGAAGAAGTTGTCCGTGACCCCGACGCGGTCGAGCCGGAGCACCGCCGCCCAAGCGCCGGACAGAATCTGTTCCGCTACGTTCCGGGGCGCGACATACCCCGCCGCAGCCGGCCGGTGCCCCGTCGGCGCCGGTAACGCCTTGCGGTCGACTTTGCCGTTGGGTGACAATGGCATCGCCGCCAGCCAAACAAAGGCCGCGGGGACCATAAAATCAGGGAGACTCTTCAGGAGATGATCTCGCAGTTCGGTGAAGCCCGGTGGTGGTTGCTGCTGCGCGATGAGGTAGGCCACCAGCCGTTTTTCACCATCGTCCTGACGCGCAACCACCACGCTCTCTTTCACCGCCGGCAATTCCGCCAGGCGCGCCTCGATTTCGCCTAACTCAATTCGAAATCCACGAATCTTGACCTGATGATCCAACCGGCCGAGGTACTCGATATTGCCGTCTGGCAGGTAGCGACAGAGGTCCCCTGTTTTGTAGAGCCGGGCGCTGGGGTCGGCCTGGAATATATCGGGAATAAATTTTTCCGCCGTCAGAGCCGGTCGGTTGTGATAACCGCGCCCCACTTGGACGCCACCGAGGTGTAATTCACCCGACACGCCGAGGGGCGTCGGCCGCAACCGCGTATCGAGGATGTAACATTGCGTGTTGGCAACCGGCCGCCCAATGGGCACACAGCCCAATTCGTCATCCCGGCGGCAAGTCCAGTACGTCACGTCCACGGCGGCTTCGGTTGGCCCGTAGAGATTGTGGAGTTGCGCCGCGAGACGGGCGAAATATTTTTCCTGAAGATCCGCCGGCAACGCTTCGCCACTGCAAATGACATAGCGCAAAGTGCGACATAGCGCGACGCTCGGTTCGTCGAGAAACACGCGCAACATGGAGGGCACAAAATGCACCGTCGTCACGCGGTGAGTCTGGATGAGCTCACTCAAGTAGGCCG
>JBAXYB010000008.1:0-54304 GCA_037127585.1 Verrucomicrobiota bacterium | reverse complement strand
CCTACTGGATGTGTTTTTCCCTGGGAGTTGGCGGCAAACCACTCATACTCGCCGAGCAGGGCTGGGTCATCGCCGAAGTAATATGCGGTCGTGCTTCCCGCCCGGCAGGCATATTCCCATTCCGCTTCTGTGGGCAACCGATATTTTTTGCCCTCTTTTTCTGACAGTTTTTGCGCAAAGGTCACACACGCACGCCAGGTAACATGCTCAACCGGCAGATCATCCCCCTTGAAATCGCTGGGGTTGCTTCCCATGATGGCTTTCCACTGTCCTTGCGTCACCTCCGTGTCGCCGAGATAGAACGCCCGGGAGATCCTGACCTTATGCTGTGGAAATTCAATTGGCCAACCAGCTCCAAGGAAGACAAACCCAACACGTGGGGCACGATTACCTTGGATACCACCCAGGTCCTCGCAATCGGCGAACAACCATAGAACCCTCATGGAGCATCGGGAACAGACATCACCACGCGCAGGCCGATCCCGACCCGGAGGTAGCTTTTCGAGGAGTCCACGACATTCGCACCGCCACGGAGGGCTGAACGGCATATCGGGGGAAGCGCGCCATAACTGCCACCGCGCCACACGCGATAAACACCCGTGGCGGGCCCCGTCGGGTCCGTGACTGTATCTTTTGGGTAGGCATCATAAAAATCCTGACACCACTCCCAGACATTTCCGTGCATGTCGTACAATCCCCAAGCGTTCGCCTTCCTTTCTCCCACTGGGCAGGCCTTGCTATTAAGCCGATCCTTGTAGCATGCGTACTGCCCAAGCTTGGCCTCGTCATCCCCAAAGCAGTATTTGGTCACACTTCCCGCCCGACAGGCGTATTCCCACTCCGCTTCCGTCGGCAGTCGATACTGCTTCCCTTCTTTTTCAGAAAGTTGTTTCAAGAATTCCTGTGCGCCTTCCCACCCGACCTTGTTCACGGGCAGGGTATCCCCTTTATCATGCCATGAGGAAATGCCGGAACTGGCATCCATGAGGGACACCCATTGTTTCTGAGTGACTTCCGTCGCCCCCATGTAAAATGCCTTCGTGATTTTCACCTTGTGCTGGGGGACCTCGTCGTCCAGACGATCCTTCTCTCCCGCCGGGCTGCCCATCAGGAACTCTCCCGACGGAATCAACACCAGCTTCATGCCAATGGAATTTGTGATCTCCTTCGGGATTTCACCCGGTTTATCCTGCGCATGCGCCAGAACAGTGAGAACTGCCGCCATCGCGGAAACGCTTGACACGGCACAGAAAAGAGAGAGGCGCTTATTCATCATTTATCCTTCTTCGGCTGGTCGAGGGACACGGGATCCATCATCACCCGGCAGCCTTGGATATTTGTTCCATAGGACGGGTCATGGGAACTGCGGTATGCTGATCGACATTTCCCAGTAACGGTATTCGACCAATCGCGTCCGCGCACCGGGCGTTCCCCTTCTTCCCCACCCGTCGGATCGGTAACAGTCTCCTTGGGATATTCCCCAAAATAGCCATCACACCATTCCTTCACGTTTCCCTGCATGTCGTACAGTCCCCATGCGTTGGGCTTCTTCTCTCCTACCGGATGTGTTTTTCCCTGGGAGTTGGCGGCAAACCACTCGTACTCCCCGAGCAGGGCTGGGTCATCGCCGAAGTAATATGCGGTCGTGCTTCCCGCCCGGCAGGCATATTCCCATTCCGCTTCTGTGGGCAACCGATATTTTTTGCCCTCTTTTTCTGACAGTTTTTGCGCAAAGGTCACACACGCACGCCAGGTAACATGCTCAACCGGCAGATCATCCCCCTTGAAATCGCTGGGGTTGCTTCCCATGATGGCTTTCCACTGTCCTTGCGTCACCTCCGTGTCGCCGAGATAGAACGCCCGGGAGATCCTGACCTTATGCTGTGGAAACTCCTTGCCGTCCCTCCATGCAAAAAATGGTTGGGTACGCTGAACCCTGAGTTGAGGATTTTTTTCCCGGGCAATCTGTTCCTTTTCCCCCTCCATGGTTCCCATCAGAAATTCCCCTGCCGGAATCAACACGAGCTTCATGCCGATGGAATTTGTGATCACCTTCGCGATAGCGCCCGGTTTATCCTGGGCGCGCGCCAAATCCGGGAAGCCAGTGGCCGCTGCGATTACACTGAGAACTCCAAGCAACTGAACCGTGCGCTTTGTCATTTTTTTTCCTGAGGTTCCTGAGCCAACAATATTCGTCTAGGTTCCAGCGTACTCCGGTTCACCAAACACAATGGGTGTGTCGAACAGGCTCAGGCACGATGTGTTGTAGCACAGTGGCGTAAAGCGCAGAGAGATCTGTTTTCCGTCCTGAAACCTGACCGGGACGTTCGCGGGAGAACCTCTCACCCCGCAGCGAGAAGTGGCCCCGTCATCAAAATACATCCACACGGGCTGAGGCTGATCGGAGAGGGTCAGCAGACCATCCGCATCTGGCTTGGGTAGGTTCAGAATCGGCAGGCCGCCGGGCATGGACTCGGGAATATACCCGGTCGGGGCATAAATCTCGTGAGCCGTCGCGGTATTGACCCCGTTCCCGTCGCCCTGCCAGGAATAGATGGCGGGGGCGAGCACTAGCGGACCGTACTTCAACAGCGCGCCGCCGTGGCAAGACTCGACATGATGCCCCAGCCGGCCGGACAGTCTGAGTTGTACGCGGTCGTTATCGCGCGTCTCCGTGACGACCGGGCGCCTCACGCAGCCGGGCATACGCAGCCGCAGCGAAACATCCTGCGGTACTCCGGTCGCCGCAACGACCGCCTCGGCGCTCGCCGGATACGCCGTCGAAATCCGAACCTCCGCTTCCCGGCCGCCGGGCAGCGCCAGCCGGTAGGTTCCCGGCACCAGCAGATTGACCTGAATGTCATTCCCCCGCAGCGTCACCGCGTGACGCGCGTATTCCACCAGCGCCAGGCCGCCGTGGTGCAGGCAACACCACCAAGCCTCCTCGAAACGGCGCATACTGTAGCCGGCAGACGAGGTCGAGCGGTGGCCGAAACAACCGGTAGTCCACTGGTTGAAGGCCAGCGCGTTCCAGAGAATGTGTTCCGCATGTTGGTATGCGGTGTCGTCTCCCATGATGGCCGCCGTGTTGAGGTTCAGCATGAGCCAGTCCGCGATGGAGCATCCCTCGTTGGCCCCGCTGTGCGGAAAACACTCCGGCGTGCACCCGTCCGCCAACTCAAAGTGGCGCTCGATAATCATGCGCCGTGCGGCTTCCGGCTTGGCATTCCAGGCGGCGTCACCGGTGATCAGCGCGGCGGTCTGCAAGCCGCGCAGCATGGCCATGTACCCGTGGGCATGGGCGCCGCGGTCCGGCATCTCGACGGTTTCGCCGATCATGCCGACAAAATCCAGATATTCCCGCTGGCGAGTTACTCCGTAAAGCAGTGCCATCGGCTCGGTGATCCAGAGCTCCATGGCCCGACCGCCCGCCTCCTGTGCCCGCTTGCGCCAGATGTCTTTATTCCGGATCGTGTGCTCGGCCAGACCAACCGCCGCATCGAGTGCGCGACTGTCGTTGGTCAATTCGTAATAGTAGATGAATCCAGGGAAGAACCGCGCGCAGGCGGAAAAGCACTCATGGGCCAATCCTGGGTCAGCGATGATTCTCCCAAACAAGCCCGACGGCCGGCGCTGTCGCAGGATACGTTCGAATAGTTCAGGCAGACGTGCGTCATTCTGACCGTCCACACCCTCCGCATGCGACAGAAACTCCAGCAACCGGCCGGTCAAGTCCCCCGTGCATTGATAGGCATGGCGATGGTGCTCGTCCGGACGTTCCAAGTCCATCATGATGAAGTCCATGGAATCCAAGGGATAGGTCCGGGTTCTCTGACGCGCCAATTCCAGACGAAACCTGATCTGGCTCGGGGCGAGGAACGGCTCTGACAACGTCACGTTATGGTATTGAGGCATCTGCGTTCTCCTGTGATTCGTTTTGTCTTCAGGTCGAACTTCCTTTTCTGCAATTTTCAGATTCTTTCAACAGAACCTTATGGATACAGCTCCGCCATCAACTCATATCCGGTTCTTGTCCGCAAGATTTTCTGGTTACTGCCGCAATGGCTGCCGGTTTCATTGCATCTTCGTATGCGTTCACGGGCAATGCCCCGGCCGAGATAGGCGATGGCGAATTTCGGGTCGAGGGCGATGGCTTGCGTGTAGTAGTCGATGGCCCCCGCCCAATCGCCCTTGGCGATCGCCGCCCCGCCCCGGCTGAAGAAATCATTGGTGGCCTCCAGATGATTGACCGGCTCAAACGTAATCGTTACGCCCCGGGCAGTGGCCTGTTCGCCGATGGTGTGCATGGCCCGGGTGATCCGGGCTTCACCGACCACCCGGTCGGGTTCATCCTTCAACCGGCCTTGGAGCGACCCGAAGACGATCACGGCGTTCCAGCGTGCAGCCAGCTCAACAAACGACAGTAGCAGCTTCTCGGTGCGTTCCCGCACCGCGTCGTTGGCCGTGGCGAGGCAGTTGCCACGGGTGGCGTAGCTGGCACCGGTCTGAAAAGCGCACATGGGCAAACCCGCCGTTTGCAATGCCCTCCGCGCGCGCAGCTCGTCGAACGTGGCCGGGTCAGCGATTTACAGTTCCACCGCGTCGTATCCGGCCTGTTTCACAGAGGCGAGGTCGCCCTCGAATTCCGCCCAATCCCGGTACGTGGACGGATCGGGCAACACGTAAGAAAATTTCATCAGGTCAATCTCTCCTCGGGATGCTCGCGCCACCATCCACCAACAGCGTGGTTCCGGTGACGTAGTCCGCCTCGTCGCTGGCCAAGAACAGGAAGGCGTCCGCGCACTGATCCACGGTGCCGAATTCCCGCAGCGGAATGACCGACTGGGTGCGCGGTCCGAACTTCGGGTCGTTCTCGTAGCACTGCTTCGAGAGTCCGGCCATCACGATACCGGGGGCCATGACGTTCACGCGGATGCCATGCGCGGCTAGTTCGTTGGCCATGGCCTTGACCATGGTCTTGAGGCCGGCCTTCGCCACGGCATAACTACAACCTTCCGCCCACGGCATGTCGCCGACCCACGATCCGTTGAACAGGATCTTGCCCCGCACACCGCGCTCGCAGCCAGGCGACTGAAGAGGCTCCTGCTGCACCATGATCCGGGCGGCGGCTTGGCCGAGATGGAACTGTCCGGTGAGGTTGAGATCCATCGTTTCCTGCCAGTGTCCGGGATCCAGATTCAGGAACGGTTCGTTATAGACCAGAGCGGCGTTGCCGATCACGACGTCCACCCGCGGGTGATGGCGGCGAATGTCGGAAAACAAGGCGTCAATCGAGTCGCGCCGGGCACTATCGCAAACCCGGTACTCGATACGTCCACTCGCCTTCGGGGCCGGCACGCCAAGGGCGGCCAGCCGCTCCAGTTGCCGGCGGTGTGCCTCGCTCTCCGTGACGTGAGCGATGGCTTCGCCTTCCTTCGCCGGTTTACGCCCGGTCATGATCACGGTAGCGCCTTCCTCGCAACAGCGACGGCAAGTGGCCCGGCCGATGTCGCCGTAGCCGGCAGTTATCAGGATTGTCTTATTCGTTAGTCGATTCATGATTTGTCTCTTTCCATCAGTGACGGGAAATCATCGTCCCATCCATCCGCCATCGACCACCAGCACATGGCCGTCCACGTAATTGCTCGCGCCGCTGGGCGTTCGCCGCTTTTTTAGAAGGTCAACTCCATGTTGGGCACGCTGGCATTCCGGACGTTTGTCTTCGTGTGGGTCGATTTCTTGATCATTATAGTTTACTGTCCTTATCGTTTGACCAGTGAGGCGCCGCCATCGACGACCAGCGTGGTCCCGGTTACATAATTGCCGTCCGTGCTCGCTAAAAACACAAACGCGCCGGCAACTTCCTCGGCCGTGCTCATCCGTCCCAGCGGAACGGTGCTGTCCACCCGGCCGCGAAATGTCGCGTCGCGATCGTAGATGCCTTTCGTCAGTCCGGCATAGACAAAGCCGGGCGCGACGATGTTGCAGGTGATGCCGTGCGCAGCCAATTCCTGCGCCGCGACTTTCATGAGCATTTCCTGTCCGCCTTTGCTGGCGCAATACGCCGTGCCGCCCGGCCACGGCATCGTCTGGACCCAGCTCCCGGTAAACAAAATCGTCCCGCGATGGCCGGTCGCCGACGGTGGATTTTGGACCAGCACGCGGGCGACGGCTTGCGCGACTAGCATGCTGCCGGTCAGGTTCACCGCCAGCGTGCGCTGAAAATCTTCGAGCTTCGCGTCGAGCAACGGGGCATTGGCCACCATCCCGGCATTGGCAATGCCCACATCCAAACCACCCAAGCGGTCGACCGTGAACGCCACCGCAGCCGTCACCGACCCGGCATCCGTTACGTCGCAATGAACATACGGCGCGTCGAGCTGGCGGGTGTCGCGCAAGTCCGCGAGGACCACGGAGGCTCCCTGTTCGAGGAACCGGCGCGCGACGGCCGTTCCAATGTCGCCGCAACCCCCGGTAATCAACACGCGCTGGCCGGCCACGCCTTTCATATTTCGCTCCCGACCACCGGTAGGACCACGCGGCCGGTGCCGCCGAGCCGCCGGTAGGTGTCGGCAAACAATTGCGGATCGAGCGTCGCCTCGTCTCCACCGGGATTGCCGGCCCAGATCAGATGATGCATCGGGACGACGACAGGGGCGCCGAGTTGCCACACCAATAGAGCGGCTTCGTGGGCGTTCATGTTGCCGCCGACGCCGTTGATGCAAACCAACGCCAGATCCGGGCGGTGCCGTTTCAGGAGTCGCAGCCGAATGTCATATTCGGTGTCGCCGCTGTGGTAGACCTTCCGGCCTTCGGCGTGCAGGAAAACTCCCATTGCGTCCGGCACTTCCCAGCCGACGACGCCTGCGTCGTGGCGGGCTGGCGTGTGTTCGATGACGATGTCTGCGACCGTAATTTTCTGGCCGGCGGTGAGGGCTTGAATGTTCTGGCGCGGGATGCCCCAGTGGACGGCGTGCGCCATCGCGCTGGGCGGCATGACGAGCGTGACGGCCGGGTTCTGTTTCACGATGCCGGGAATCGTTCCGGGATCGAGATGGTCTTCGTGCCAATGGGTGGACACGACCACGTCCGCCCGCACTTCCTCCGGCAGGATCGGCGGCGCGAATGCGCGGCCTTGACCAAACATGGTCTCGACGCTGTTGGAAAGATAGGGATCGATGTAACCGATCGTTCCCCGGCTGGTCTTAAAGACAAACCCGCTGCCGCCGAGCCACCAACTGGCGAGTTCGCCGGCATTCACCTTGCGTTCCTCAATGCGTTGTCGAAGAGAGTTCATTCGGATACACGCCGGACGGCGTCCTTTCGCTGGAGTATTTCCGGCCGGAGTTGCGCGCCCAAGCCGGGGCCAAATTCCAAGGCGACGTGGCCGTCGCGCACCTCGACCGGCGGCGTCAGCAATTCGGTGTAATAGCCGCGGACAAAACCGCGGACGATTTCCATCACCATCGCGTTCGGAAGCGCCGCGCAGAGATGCAGGCACGCCAACAAATTGACTGGCCCGGTGCAATCGTGCGGCGCGACCGGCAGGTGATGCGCGTCGGCCAGCACGGCAATCTTGGCGGCTTCGGTAATCCCGCCGGTCCAGATCACATCCGGCATGACGATGTGCGCGGCACCGGCGGCGAGGACTTCGCGGAAGGCAAACTTCGTGAACAGCCGCTCCGAAACACATTGCGGCACGCGCGACTCGTCCACCAACCGGCGCAAGTCCGCCACGCAGTCGGGTTGAATGATGTCCTCCATCCAAATCACGTCGTAGGGTTCGAGCGCGCGCGCGATGCGCAGGGCGCAGTTGATGTCCCAGCGCGAATGACCTTCGATGGCGATCTGCATCCGCGTCCCAACCGCCTGGCGAATCTCCTGAACGCACTGCAGCCCGGCCTGCAAGTCTTCCGGCGCAAGATCGTGCCCGACCGGCCCGACGGCGGACCAACCGGCCGGCCCCGTCACCGACTGCACTTGCAATTGCGGCGCGAACCGATCCCACGGCCAGACTTTCATCTGGGTGATGCCCTCGTCGAGAAGCGACCGGGCTAGTTCGCCCGGCTGTTTCAGGAATCCGTCCTGATCCGCATACTTGGGCGTGTTGACGCAGGTGTTGTACACGCGGATCCGCTCCCGGCTCCGACCGCCGAGCAGATTGTAGATGGGTTGGCCGACGTGTTGGCCGAACAAATCCCAGAGCGCGATGTCGAGGGCGGAGATCGCCCGCATTTCCGCGCCGGCATACCCGAAGAAATTTGCCCAGCAGAACAGCGCCTGCCAGTGTCGCTCCCGGTCAAACGCGCTTTGCCCGAGCAGCATCGGCGCGGCGAAATCGTGGATGATGGCTTCGACTGCGGCCGGCTGATAGTAAGTCTCGCCCAAACCGACCAACCCGTTATCCGAATGAACGCGTACCCAGAGCAGGTTGGGGTAAGCGGGGATGCGTAGTGTCTCGATGCGTGTGATTTTCAAGGTGGGGTCTCGACAGTCCCGGCGGTTTGCCCGAGGCGCTTTTCCCAGCCTTCCTTAAAAACATTGAGGTAGGCATGGGGATCGTAGGGGTGTTCCCGCGCGACGGCGACGTTCAGGTCGAGACCAAGACCGGGAGCGGTCGGCAGTGAGAGATGACCCGTGGCCGGATCAAGTGCCGGCGCCCACGTCACCAGTTGACGCGTCCACGGCTCATTGAATGGGTCGAAGTGTTCCTGGATGAGGAAATTCGGCACGCAGGCGGCGAGTTGCAGGCAGACCGCTGTGGCCACCGGCCCGCCGCTTTGATGCGGCGCGATCCAACTGCCGTGCGCCAGGGCGAGGTTGGCCACGGCCAGCGTGGGGCCGATTCCGCCCAGCGACATCGGTTCGGGTTGGAAAATATTCACTCCCCCGCCGGCGGCCAAGGTATAGAATTGACCGACCGTGTCATACATCTCGCCCGTGGCGACACGGATCGGACACTGCCGCGCCACGGCGTTTGCCGGCGCCTCGCGTTCCCGGGTCGTCGGCTCTTCCCACCAATACAAATCGAAGGGTGCCATTTTGCGGGCGGCCCGGAGAGCATCGGCCTCGGTGAATCGCGCATGCACATCGATCAGGATCCTGAGCGCCGGAAACCGGGTGCGCAACGCGCCGATGATGTCACACGCCAGTTGCAGTTCGGCATCTTCGATGAAGCCTTGGGCCGTGCCGAAGGGGTCAACCTTGAGTGCGTGGAAACCCTGGTTGACGACGCCCTCCGCGGCGCGAACAAAGTGTTCCGGAGTGCGCTCGGTCCGATACCAACCGTTGGCATAGCCCAACACAGAATCACGCACCCGGCCGCCCAGCAATTGCCAGATCGGCACACCGAGGGACTTGCCCAGAATGTCCCAGCAGGCAACTTCGATGGCGGCAATCGCCGTGCGATGAATGTGGCCGCCATCCAGCGAGACGCTGTCCATCAGCCGTTGCGCCAATTGCCGCACATTGCGCGGGTCTTGTCCCACCGCGAGATGCGCCAGTTCCTGCACCGCCGCTTCGGTCGTCTTGATGAAGCCATTGAGAGTGCCTTCGCCAAGCCCATGCATTCCGTCGTCGGTATGCACGCGAACAAACAGCCAGTTCTTCCAACCGGCGCTGACGGTGAATGTTTCAATGCTTTTGATCTTCATAGTGCTTTCTTCGCTTGCTCGGCGATGTCCGCCGCGCGCATCCGGTACCGCTCCGCGAGGTACGGCAACGACCCGCTTTCGCAAAAACAATCCGGGATCCCGACTCGCCGGAGGCGAACCGGCAAGCCCGCGTCGGTCACCGCATCCGCCACCGCGCTGGCCAGTCCGCCGGTAATCAAGTGATTCTCGGCCGTGACCACCCGGGGCACGCGCGCCAACAACTCCAGCACCGCTTGCCGGTCAAACGGTTTCAGCGTGCTTACATGGAGCACCGCCGCGGCGATACCTTCCGCTGCGAGAGTGACCGCGGCTTCCAGCGCCCGCCCGGTCATCAAGCCGGTGCTGATAATCGCCACGTCGTTGCCATCGCGCAGTAGCTTGGCTTTGCCGATTTCGAATTGATACTTGTGCGCATCCAGCACGACCGGCACCTGTCCGCGCAACAGACGCATGTAGACCGGGCCCACATGCTGTGCGATGGCGGTTGTGGCCTGCGCGACTTCGGTCGCGTCACAGGGATCGATGACGGTCAGATTGGGAATTGACCGCATCAGGGCAAGATCTTCGATGCCTTGATGCGTCCCGCCATAGCCGGTGGTCAAGCCCGGCAAGCCGGCAATGATCTTCACATTGGCCCGGCCCAACGCGGCATCCATCGCGATGAAGTCGTACGCGCGCCGCGTCGCGAAGACGCAGTAGGTCGTCAGGAACGGGACGAACCCAATGCGCGCCAGCCCGGCCGCGACGCCAATCAGGTTTTGCTCGGCCATGCCGATCTGGAAAAACCGGTCGGGGTGTCGGTCGCGAAAAATGTGGATGTCGGTGTACTTCGCTAAGTCTGCGCTTAAGCCAACGATGCGCGGGTTGCGCTCCACCGCCGCGACGAGTGCGTGGCCGAACGGCGCCGTGAGAGTTTGGCCGCCGTCGGTAGCCGATGTCAGGATGTTGCCGGTCACGCCGCTCATTGGTTTTCCTCCAACTGCACGCGGGCCTGCTGCCACTCGCTGGGCTCGACGCGGATGAAATGGTTCTTCTCGCGTTCCTCGAACAGCCGGACCCCTTTGCCCATCAATGTATCGAGCACGATGGCGTGAGGTTGACCGGCGGTGCGCTTGGCGCGCACGATGGCGTCCGTGATGGCGCGGATGTCGTTGCCGTTGATGCGCTGCGTGTCCCAGCCGAACGCCCGCCATTTCTGGTCGATGGGTTCGATGTTCATGATCTGTTTCGGTGGTCCGTCGGCTTGCTGATTGTTGCAATCGATGAATGCGAAGAGATTCTCCAGCCGGTAATGCGCCGCGCACATCGCGGCTTCCCACGTCGAGCCTTCTTGGCATTCGCCGTCGCTGAGCAGATTGAAAACTCGTGCTGGCCGTTGATCCAGCCGCAAACCGATGGCCATGCCGACGGCTTGCGACAAGCCATGCCCCAACGAGCCTCCGGTGATCTCCAGGCCGGGACAGATGTGTTCCGTGCCGCTCATCTCGAGGCGCGAGCCATCCCGGCCGTACGTGTCCAGTTCCGCGAGCGGGATGATGCCGGCTTCCGCGAGCGCGGCGTAAAGCCCAATCGAGTAATGCCCGATCGAGAGGAGGAACCGGTCCCGGTCCGGCCAGTCCAGACGGCTCGGGTCGTACTTCAGTTCGTCAAAATACATCACCGCCAGCAGGTCCGCGATGCCCAGCCCCTGTCCGACGTAGCCTTGCCCGACCACTTCTGCCATGCGCAGCACGTGCCGGCGCAGCTGTTTGGCTTTTGACTGGAGCGCTGTCATGACAACTCCATGCCGCCGGTAAAGTTGAACCGTTCGCCGTTCACGTACGCTGCTGCGTCGCTGGCGAGCCAGACGGCGGCCTCGGCCACTTCGGACGGTTCGACCCGGCGGGGGATCGGCAAGCCCTTGGTGCGTTCGGCTTTCAATTCGGCCGCGCTCTTGCCGGTCACGCGAACCAATTCCACTTCCAACTCATCGATCATCCCGCCCGTCATCCGTCCGGGCGCGATGGAATTCACCGTCACGCCGTGTTGTCCCCACGCGACAGCACCGGCGCGCACCATCGAGTCGACGGCCGCTTTGCTCGCGGCGTACGAGACGAAATTGGGGAAACCCATCTTCGCAGCCGGCGAGGTAATTTGAATGATGCGTCCGTGTCCGCGCTTGACCATCCCGCTTGCGACCGCCTGCATGATGAAGAACGCGCCGCGCACATTCACGGCAAAAACTTTGTCCCAACGCTCCGGTGCGACTTCCAAGATCGGATCGACCAGACAGATTGCAGCGCAATTGACCAAGATGTCGATCGTGCCGATCTTCGCCGCGAGCCGCCGGCATTGTGTCGGGTCGGAAACGTCCAAGGTTTCGGCCGCGCCGCGCTTGGTTTGACGGCAAGCCGCCAGCGTCTGGCGCGCCGCTGCCACATCCAAATCCGCGCAAACCAGCCGCGCGCCTTCCCGCGCATACGCTTGGGCAATCGCCGCGCCCAGGCCACGTCCGCTGCCAATAATCAACGCGACTTTCCCGTTTAATATTTTTTTTGAACTCATATTTTCGATGCCTTTGTGTCAGTTGGAACTGATTCTGGATAAAGGAATGCACCGGTTCCTCTGGTGACTCGTCGAGTAGTAGCTAGTTTTCCCGTCACGTTTGTTCTGGTCATGCGATGTGAGTGCAAGTCATCCGACATTTCCCATATGTCCTTGTGCCAACGACCATCGCTGGCGGTTGAGGTTCATTTGTTGCCATATTATCCTCTCGAAGGTTGTTCACAAGTTCATTCTTCTCGTCCAGGAACCGATTTGTTGCCTCGGATCACGTTTTTCTGACCGCCAACAGACTTCGCAGCGAATCTTGACTACTCGTCGGCACAATCAACCATGGCCCGGAGCTTCCCCAACACCGCCCGGCCTTCCGCCATTGATTTCACACCGACGTGGACGATGATATTTCGCTTGCGTGGCCAATCGCCCGCCAGGAGTCGGCTCACGAGTTTCGATTCGATTCCGTCTCCCGCGCACAACACCACCCGCTCGGGCGCCGCCTCGCACAGTTCGAAAAAGTCATGATGGCTGATATCGAAGTCCAAGCCGTAAATCATCGGCACCTTGAAGAACTCCCCAATCACTTCCGAGTACGACCCGCAGTAGTGCATCCGCCCGCCGCCGACCTCCGCGAAGAACCGCCGGTCCCGCGCCAGCACATGCTCGCGGTAGAACTCAGGGCTGATCATGTGCATCGAACAGTTGCTGATCCGCGCCCCGCCCCGCCACATCGATCCCCAGTCCAGGAACCACTCGCGGTCCGCGCTGATCATCACCTTCAAATGCCGCGTCAGCGCGATCATGAAGTCGGTCACCTTGTCGAGGAGTTCGTCCACCAGTTGAGGACAATCGTAGAAATCGGTTAGGATATCGTTGCCGCGGATCAGATGGGCGGTGTTGAACGCACTCTGGATATCCGGATGCTGGATCTCGACGCCGGGCGGCAGGAGCTCCTGCCACAGCCGAGTCCACTCGGCCAGCTTGCCGTACCAGCCTGCGTCCAGCGACGGCATGGCCAGGTTTCCCACGTCTTCGGCCTGCTGCAGAACGTGCGTGGCTGCCGCTGGCAAACTATTGGGCGGCACCGTGAGCTCGCAGCCAAACGCCGCTGCCACCTGCGCCGTCCCAAACTGCACCCGCACACTCGGCACCTTGTCATCGTGCAATTCCACGTGCGGTCGAATCTGGTCGAGTTCGGCCCTGAGCATCACCAGTGGATCGGCCAACCGCTGTTCCCAGGTCGGGATCTGTTCGACGGGCGCATTGATGATGATCATTGGCGTGCAATTCGCCGGATCGGTGTGCAACAACCGATATCGCCGATACACGTCCTCAAACCAGGCCAGATCCGCATCCGTTGTTTGGAGCCAATTCGTCATGTTTCATCTCCTCGCACCCCGAAGAGTGCTACCCTTCAATGTTCCCTGCAGACTTGAGCCTGTCATGCACACCCTCTCCGAATCGCGCGGTCTCGTGGTTTTACCCGGTGACCACGATCTGGAGGCCAGCCTGCTCGAATTGCCGGAGCAGCGGGGTTTGGGCGTCGTTGCGGTTGGTCACCAGGTAATCCACTTCGCTCAACCGGCAAACCTGACACATCGCATGTTTGCCCAGCTTGCTGGAGTCGGCGAGGACAACGACTTGATCCGCATGGGCAATCATGAGGCGTTCGGTTTCCACGACAAGTTCGGTGGTGTTGTAGAGCCCGTCGAGCGTAATGCCGCCGACTGATAGGAATGCCCAGTGGGCGTGATATTGCGTGACGCTTGCCTGGGCGGCCGGACCAAGAAGCAGACCGGAATTGGGGTAGATCAGGCCGCCGGTCAGAAACACTTCCCATTCGGCGCGGCGTTGGTTTTGTTCATCGAGGTAATGGGCGAGCCGGACGGAGTTGGTAATCACTCGCAACGGAATGGCCGGCAAGCATGCGCCCAGATGGAACGTCGTGGTGCCCCCATCCACAAAGATCACGTCACCGGCTTTCAACAACTGTACGGCACGTTGCGCGAGGGCTTCTTTCGACTTGAACGATTGGGCCTGCCGCATCGCGAACGGCGTCATCCCAACCGACTCAACCAACCGGATGCCGCCGCGCACTCGCCGCGCCAACCCTTGTTTGGCGAAGGCGGCAAGGTCGCGGCGAATGGTGGCGGAACTGGCCCCGGTAAGCTCTGCGGCACGAGGAACGCTAACGTAACCCTGCTCGTTTAGAGTCCGCAAGATTTGCTCGTGACGCTCCAAGGTATTCATTTCGATCATCTATACGCAGAATCGCTCACAAATACGAGCAGAATAATTCGATTGCATTCAATTTTTGGTTGTCCTGGAGTCGACCAGTGATCGACATTGTCGTCATGATTCAACTACACCTCGGCGTCAAAACCGACCCCATCGAGTACCGGTATTCCTACGACTGGCTGTTCCAGCTTCTTGCCGAGGAAGGCATTCAGCATGTGCAACTCGGTTCGTTCTTCGAGATGTACCAGTTGCCGGATGAATATTTCCGCGACTTGAGGCGCCGGGCGAGTGACTGCGGCCTGGCAATCACGAGCATATTCACGGCGCACCGGGAACTTGGCGGATTCTTCCGCGACGACGGGCCCGGTTGGGCACAAGTGGCCCGGCGCAATTTTGAGCGCGCCATCGAGGTCGGCGCTCTGCTGGGCGCGAAGTCGGTCGGTTCGAATCCCGGTGCGGTTCTGCGCGACCGGCTGGGCACGAAGCCCGTCGGCACGGCGACCTATGTGAAGCATTTGAAGGAGTTGCTCCACTACGCCGCCGATCACGGCATCGAATGGGTCGGCATCGAACCGATGTCCTGTCTCGCCGAGCCGCCGACCTTGCCGGCGGAGCAACGCGCGTTGGCGGAAGAGTTGAGCGCCTATCACACCGCGCATCCGCAGACCACGGCGCGGGCGGGCTACTGTGCGGACACGGCGCACGGCTATGCCGATGCCGGCCAGCGGATCGTGTGCGACAATCTCCAGTTGCTCGAGGCCGGTCTGCCCTGGACGCACGAGGTGCATCTCAAGAACACGGACGCGATCTTCAACTCCACGTTTGGCTTCACCGCGGCCGACCGGCAAAAAGGCGTCGTGGACATCCCGGCGATCCGCAATCTTCTGCGCGCCCATTCCGCCGCGTTGCCGGTGCGAGAGTTGATTGGCTACCTCGAAATCGGGGGGCCAAAACTCGGGCGCGATTATTCCGACGGTGCACTGGAAGGCATGCTGCGCGAGTCATTGCAGTATCTGAAAGAACACTTTGTCAACACCGGCCCGGCCGATCTTCCGCGACCGGCTCCTCGGCCGGCCGAACTGCGGGAGCCTGCTGTCCGGGTCGCGCCCTCGCTGATGTGCGCGGACCTCTGCCACCTGGAACGCGATCTGCGCCGATTGGAGGCGATCAACGCGAACTGGTTGCACTTCGACGTGATGGATGCCCATTTCGTGCCGAACATGCCGCTCGGATTGGAAACGATCCGGCAACTGCGGCCCAAGTCCGCAATGCCGTTCGATGTGCATCTGATGGTGGACAATAACGATTTCTTTATCCGCGAACTGCTCGGTATCGGCGTGCAATCCATCACGATTCACACCGAATCCGCCACCCACCTCGACCGATTGCTGAATTTGATCCGTGGGGCCGGCGTCAAGGCCGGCGTCGCGCTCAACCCGGCGACGCCGTTGCCCGTGCTCGATTACGTGCTCGAGTCGCTCGACTACGTGTTGCTCATGACCGTCAATCCCGGCTTTGCCGGCCAGCCGCTCGTACCGAGTGCGTTCCGCAAGATCGCCGCATGTCGCGCGTACCTCGACCGGCATCGAAAACACATCCCGATTCAAGTGGACGGAAACGTCAGTTTTGCTAACATCCCGCGGATGGTCGCGGCGGGGGCCGACATTCTGGTCGCCGGCACGAGCAGCCTGTTTCACCGCGACGGCACGCTCGCGGACAATGCCGTGCGGATGCAGACAGCCATCAACGAAGGATTGGCGCAACGCGCCGCTCAGGAGGCCTCATGAAAGCCGTCGTTCTCCACGCCGTCAACGATCTGCGGTATGAAGATGTCCCGGTGGCGTCGCTGCCGGCGGGACACGTCCGGGTGCGCGTCGGCTTCTGCGGCGTCTGCGGATCGGATATCCCGCGCATCTTTAGCAAGGGGACGTACCGGTTCCCGACAATCTGCGGGCACGAATTTGCCGGAACGATTGGTAGCGTCGCGTCGGATGTGACCGGCTTCCAGCCCGGGGACCGCGTGGCAGTGTTTCCTTTGCTGTGGTGTGGCAAGTGCCCGGCTTGTGCGGTGGGCAAATATGTGCAGTGCGCCGATTACGACTATTTCGGGTCGCGGCGTGACGGAGCGTTTGCCGAACATCTCGACGTGCCGATCCGCAATCTCCTGCGAATCCCGGCGGCCGTGAGTTTGGAGGAAGCGGCCATGACTGAGCCATGCGCGGTCGCCCGGCACGCGTTGCGGCGGGTGAGCGCGGATTTCACAGGCAAGTCAGTCGTCATTTTCGGGGCCGGCCCGGTGGGATTGATGGTCGCGTTGTGGGCGCGTGCGATGCACGCCGCCTCGGTTGTGATCACCGACCCGATTCCGCAGAAGCTCGATCTTGCCAGGCGGTTGGGTCTCCAAACCGGTGCCGCGGACGTGACGGCGGATGTGACGGTGGACGCGGCGGGCGCTCCGCCCGCCTTGCTCGCGGCGCTGCGCGCCGCCAAAGCGGGTGGCGCAGTGGTCTGGCTGGGGAACCCAAGCGGGGACTTGGCGTTGCCGGCGGCGTTGTGGTCGCAGCTGATGCGACGTGAAGTGACGCTGTACGGGACGTGGAACTCCGATTTCAACCCGACCGGCACGACGGACGACTGGCACGCGGCCTTGGCGGCGATGGCGGACAAGACGCTGGATTTGAAGCCGCTCATTACCCATCGCGTGCCGCTGGCGGACGCCATTGGCGCTTTGCAAATGATGAAAACGGGGACGGAGTTCTACGCCAAGGTGCTGATCCATCCATGACGAATCTCATATACTATCTCGACCAACCCGGGGGCGAGTTTATCGCGCGCGAAGAACCGCTGGCGGAGCCTGGTCCCGGGGAACTGCGGGTGCGGACGCTGCGGACGTCGATCTGCCAATCGGATGTCGTGATCTACCAGCACGGCTTGCCGCGCATTAAGCAGTGGCCGGCGATCCTCTTGCACGAAGTCAGTTGCGTCGTGGACACCGTCGGCGCGGGCGTCACCGGCTACGAGCCCGGAGATTTGCTCGGGTTGGGGTGCGACATTCCGTGCGGCGATCCCGATTGCATCTACTGCGGCGAACACGGCAGCGGCGATTGGACGAGTTGTCCGAATACGCAGGCGACCGGGCACGAGTTTCCCGGGTTCGCGCGCCGGTATGCGATCCTGCCGGATTGGTTTGTGCGGACGGGGCCGGTGGCGAAGTTTCCGGCCGGTTTCGATCCGAATCACGTTTGTCAACTGGAACCGCTTGCGTGTTGTCTGGAAGGCATGACGCGCGTCAACCACTGCATCGAGAACCGGATCGTGGTGTTGATCGGGGCCGGATCGCAAAGTACGTATGCGCTGCAATGCGCGCAGGCGCTGGGGGCGCGCAAGATCATTCTTGTCAATCGCGGCGCCGACCGGTTAGCGCGCGTGCTGGGCGACTTCGGCGCGCCGAACGTGGTGGGGGTCCGGTGGGATGAACACGTGGTGGCCAACGTCCGGCACGAATGCCGCCCGTTCAATGAACCGCATTTTGTGATGATCAACGCGCCCGTGGCCACCGCGTACGAACTCGCCCCGCAGTTGATGGGCTACGGAACGGTGCTCGATGCCCATGCCGGCGTCAAGGGCGCGGGCGGCAAGCCGCGGATCGCCCGCGAGATTGATTTGAACAACGACATCCACTATCGGCTGCAGTGTTATCAGGCGACACACGGTTCGACACTGCGCGCCATTCGCCTCGCCGGCCAGTTCCTCGCAGAGGGGCGGTTGCCACAGATTGGCCGGATGACGAACGCCTCAGAAATATTCCCCGCCGCCCGCCTGAAAGACGCCATCCTTCGCGCCAGCGACACGGACAGTTTGAAAGTGATCGTCGATTGGGAGTTGCCCAACACCAGAATACAATCAGCCAATTTGCGGTAGAGGCAACAGGGCACGGAGAACAACGATGACATCGCGTGAACGAGTGCAACGGGCTGTGAATCACCAGGAGGCCGACCGTGTGCCGATTGACCTGGGCGGCATGAAAGCGTCCACCATTGCGGGCGAGGCCTATTAGCGGCTGGCCAAGAAACTCGGCATCGGCGGCACGCCCCGTGTGTCGGATCCGCGGTTTATGATCGCGTGGGTCGAGGAACCGGTGCGGAAACGATTCCACGTGGACACAATGCCGCAGGATTTATCCGTCATTGCCAGCATCACCCGGCCGGAAACCGATTGGGTCCGGCGGAAACTGTTTTCCGGCAACGAAGTTCTTCTGCCGCCGGGCACGCGCCTCGGCGAGGAAGCGGACGGGAGTTGGACGCTGCTGAATGCCAACGGAACACCAACGGCGTCTCGGATGCCCAAAGGCGGATTCTACTTCGTCGATCCTGAAAAAGTGGTTTAAGGGATGTTCGTGAGCGGGTAAGAGTTGGAGCAAGCAGCGCCGAGTCGCCAGCAGAGACTCCAACCAATCGAGACCAACGAAAGCTCGCAGGAGCTTCCTCAAGTTGTACCCGCAGGCGCTCAACACTGCGTTGAGTTGATCGCCCACACGACCCTTCAGCTGATTGCGCTCCATCCGATGCTCCGACTGCAAGTGTCCAATCACCGGCTCAATCGCCGCCCGCCGATTCATCCACCGCCGTAAACTCCTCGCCAGAGGCCGGCGCTGGCGCGGGACGATGTGAATCTCCGCCGCGCCCTCCACTCCCTGCCCCCGATACCCCAAATCCACAAACGCAGTCTGTGGCTTTGGGCCGCTGAGGCGCTCGACTTGTGGCCGGGCGCCCCCCCAAGGTGGGCCCATCGGAGGGATTGCCGTGCAACGCCCGTGCGCCCACGATCCAGTTGCCCCGCGACGTGCTCGCCACGCTGACTTTGCAGCCGAACTCGTAGCCGTCTCCGTCGCGCGACGGGAAGCGGCACGGACCGCCCATGAATCGAGACCGTCGCGGAGCGTGCGGGTGGGGTGGCGGAGCGAACTGAGCGGAGCCAGCCGCCCGCACGGACCAGCGCGGTGTCCCTTTCTTGTGGATGTTCAGAGTGATTTCGGTTTCGGCAAGCGATGTGGCCGCGAGAAACACGGCTCGCAGCGGCGACAGCGCAACCGCGTCTGTGAATGCCCCAGCCCGGAAAAGTCTGGGGCTTTGTAGCGCAGGCACCACGTCGTGTTGATGGCCGTAGCGAAAAGCCCCAGTCTTTGCAGGGCGACCGCGGTTGCGATCACCTGTGTCAGGTTATTTCTTTCGGTGAATTCGGTCTCACTCACGTCGCAACTTGTTGGCTGCGCATGGGCACGACGTTTGCCGCGCGTTTCGGACTGATGTTCCACCACGCGGCGGCGTCTTGCGGCAGGACCAATTCGCGGTAGTGCCGGAAAATCATGGTGGGCGTATTGCCCATCTCCAACGCGACCTTGGCGGCGTCCTGGCATTGCGCCAGCCGGTACGTGGCGTACGAATGGCGCAAGCCGTTGTTGGGTCAACGCAGGCCGATCTCAGTGGCGAGCGTGGAGGCCATCCGACCGACACGAGCCCATCGGCAGACCTTTCCAGTCCGACCCCGATAAGGGGCGAGCCACGCTTGCAGGTTCGGCTGAATCGGCACAAGGCGACGTTGGGCGGTTTTGGCTTTCCTCGCCTTCACTTCCACGAAGCCTTGGGCAAAGCAAACGTCTTCCCATTCCAAACGAAGAATCTCGGCGTGGCGCAGTCCAGTAAACGCCCCGATGGCCAGGAAGGGCAACACCTCCGCATCGGCTTTGGCGAGCAGCTTGGCGAAGTCGCGGGGCCGGAATACTTCGATCTCGCCCCCGACCGTCTTCGCGCGGGGCAGGCCATCGGCTTCCGTAGAACGATCCCGGGGCAAATATCCGCTTTGTTTGGCGAACCGCCACAGGGTCACGGTGACGTTGCGATAATTGTTCCGCGACCGCGGCGACACGGGGAGTGAACGCAGCCATTCTTCGATTTGTGGTCGCGTCACGTTGATGATCGGCCCGGACAACGCCGTGGTGATATGCGGGAGCCGCGTGCTCAAGTCTTTGAGGTAGGACTCACTGGTGCCGTCACGGCGTTTGGCTTCCAACATTTCCTGAGCGACTTCCGCGACCGTTTTCTGTGGCACATCCGGCAGATTGTGACGGCAGTAGAACTCAATCGCCTCGTTGAGGGAGGCTCCACGGAGCTTCTCCCGACCCGCGATGTATTCGTGGATTGCCGAACTGAGCGGGATACCAAAAGGCTGTTTCCAGGACTGCATCGTTTGCAGGAGTTTACGGAATCTGTAACCTTTTCCGAACGCACGGACTGCTCAGAACCAGCGTCTCCGAAACCACGATGAAATCTGGCCGGTGGGTTCAAGGGGTGGCAGGATGGTTTTCCGAAAGCCTTTTTCGCAGTGGACGAGGACGCATTCGTGGTCGCGCAGATTGCGGAGTTTGTGCGGTTTGATCTTGTGCTCCTCGGTTTCGGAGTAGTTGACGTTGCGCTTACCGGCGCTGTATCCCCAGGAGCGTTTCACTACGCGCTTTTTGCCGAGAAAATCCGCAGCTTGGACAGCATCGGCTTCGTCGGCGGCGCGGAAAATGAGCCGGTTGCGAAGATTCAGGGTCAGCACTTTCGCTTTGTCGTTGCCCAGAGGTGGCACGAGTGAGGTGGTGCTCTGCGCGGCGGCAACGATCGTGGCGCCGGCTTCGCGAATTACGTCCACGCAGTTGTAATCGCTCGTGCCGTCTTCGCTCGCCGTCATGAATCGTTGCGCTTCGTCGGCCCAGAGAATCAGCAGGTTGTCCTTCGCGCGCTCGGCCTTGGGATGGTCGAAGCGGCGCAGGGCGTGGTTGTAGTAGAGGAGCTTCAGGCACGTGTTCACGTAACGGCGCTCGGTCTGGAATTTCTGCGGCATGGTCACGAGGATGATCTTGCCTTGGTCAATGGCGTTGAAATCGAACGTGTTTTCGCCCGTACAAAAGACTTCAGCCACTTCGGGCGTCAGAAAATATTGCAGGTAGTTGCCGATGGTCTCGCGGACGCCGCCGAGTTGCTCGTCGGGCTGGGTGAGGAAACGGTTGGCGAAATGCGCATGGACGGCTGTGCGACGCGGCATCTCCAGTAGATTCCACAGGTTCTCCATTTCCTGCTCCAGCAGGGCACGGTTGGATAACAGATCGTATGCGCCGACCAGCGTTACCGGGCGGTTCAACTCGAACAGCAATTCGAGCGCATGGGCGATGTGGGTCTGTGCCTGGCTCTTGAAGAATCCCTTGTCCCCGCCTTGTCCGAGACTCGTGGCGGTGTCCACGATGATCTTGGCGTACGTCGTGAAGGGGATGCTACGGTCGCCGGTCAGATTGTAGCGGTGTGGCGGTGTCCACGCGGTGTCTGTGTCATCACTGCGAATTTGCAGGCGAACCAGATCGTGTTCGCGTCCGTAGTGCTGCGCCATTGCGGCGAGCGTCTCCCAGTAAACGCCCTTTTCGTCAATGCACAGCCCGCCCCATGTTGGCTCGTTCTGGAAAACCTGCTGCGCGAGTTGGTTGATACCGGAACTGGTTTTACCCGAGCCAGTGTCGCCGGTGATGAGCCATCCCCGGCAGAACTGATTGCGTTTCCATTTCAGCCCGCCAAGTCGCGCGACACAGGGTTGGCGTTTTCGTGGAACAAACAGCAACCACATCGCTGCACCGGCGAGCAGAAAGCCAGCGACCAACAGAAGGTCTCGCGAGTGGTCCCTAATGCGATCCCATGGAAGATCCACCGGATGGAATGGCATGAAGTCGAGTTTCACAGCCACGCATGTCCGATCAAATAGCCGGCCAGTAGGCCGGCAAGAGCGGCGCTGATTGCGGTGGCGCGGGTGACCCGTGGTGTCTGCGGCAAAACCCGAAGCAATTCAATCAAGGTGGAGGCGTATTGTTGGAAAGTGCGTGCGGCCTCAATGAGTTTCGTAATGTCAGCGCGCGCCTGCTCGAATGAGGGTATCTCGCGGCGGCGGAGTTCGTCCCAATGGCGCTGGTGGATGCGAAACAATTCGACCAAGAGCAGCACGGCATCATCCTCCCGAAGGCGGTGTTGTTCCCGCCATGCGACAACGGCTTGCTCAAACTCCTCATCGAAATCGACTGGCTTTTCTTTCGGCATCGGAATCACTTTGCCGGCAACAGCAAATCGGCAACCGATTCGATCTCGCCGTAGAGTTTGCGTTGCCATGCCAGCAGCCGCTGCCGGTCAAGGAGGCTGAATGCCAAATGTTTCGTCGCCGCGGACATGGTCAGGTTCTCCCGGTTGAGTGCCTCGACGAGCCAGTCCTGTAACCGGGGCATGGTGATCTCCCGACCACTGAGTTTATTTTTTAATTGGGCGCGAACTTCGGCGGACTCGAACAGCGCGAAGCTATCGCTGTGCGCCGCGTTACGAACAACAATGTAGCTGCTTGTCTTACCAAGCTGGTCAGTCAGTCGTTGCACTTGATCCACACTGTCCAACTCGTGGTTCACCGGCATGACCAGCGTGAGCACCGCACCGAGTGCCGGCAAGACAGTCGGCAAGTCCACTTCGGTAAAATAGTCGAGGAATAGGTCGGTGGAGGCCGCCCGGCAATCCACGACAACGAGTTCTGTTTTCTCCAGCGCCGCGAAAATGCCGTCGAGTTCACGGCGATTCGAGAGGTCAAGGAATTGAGCGTCGGAATGAAATCGCTTCAGTGTCGAGTTTTCGTTGTCCGTGTCGATGGCGACATGGGCGATGCCCTTGTCTTTGAGGAACTGGACGAAGTTGATGGCGAAAAAACTTTTACCAACGCCGCCCTTACCATTGATGATGAGATCAAGTCGTTTCATTTGGTTTCAGGGTTGTGCATCCGCACCTGCGCGATTCGCGGGCCACGATTGCGCATTGGTGGAGCAGCAGGCGGATCGACTGGCAATGTTGATTCAGCATCAACAGCCACATCATCAACGGGCATATCCGGGATAGTTGCACGCCTTCGTTCGGATCGCCGGTACGGACGGACATTCTCGCCGAGCACCTCGTGGCAGAACATCGCGATGGCGGTCTTGCTCGTCGGCAGACAATGCTTGGTCAGCAATTTAGCAATCGACCGGTAGGACGCGCGCTTCTGCCGCAACTCTGCGATGACTTCTTTCGCGGGGAACAAGTCCTGAAATCTCTGCGGCCGACTCGGTGTAAATTCCGCGACCGCTTGCCGGATGGTGGTTGGATCAAACTTGGACATAATTGTGCCCTCGATGCGGCCATGGACTGTTCGCGGACAGGGATCGTCTGAGACCGCGGCCCGTTTGCGGACGCGTCCCTTGGCAGGGACTGAACGTGAACGCGGCCTGTTCGCGGACACGGACAGGTTGTGGTCGTGTCCTGGATGGGGACTGTTCGCAGTCGTGGACTGAACGTGGACGCGGACATTTCGCGTCTCTACAGCGACACATTCGCGGACGCATGCACCTTGGGCTACCAAGGGGTAAGGCTTCCCCTCTACTAAACATGGTGGGATACACACTGCCTCTTGTGTTGTTGCAATAGATTGCGCCACTCTGTCAGTTGCCCGGAGACGATCTTGATGCGACTGATTTGCTCAATACTTTGAGCTTCGATGTGCGCGGCGTGTCGGTTATCGAACTGTGCTTCCGGCAATTCTATGACGGCGTTGGTCGCGGTGTTATTGACGCGTTCACCCAGCATCTTGAGAACTTCAATGGCGGTGCGTAGTTGGGCGGTGGTTGGTGTTTGCATGATGGTCAAACAATGGGGCTGTGTTACTTGGAATTCCGGCGGCGTTTGATCCAATACTTCAATTCCAGTCGCAGGCTGCGAATGCTGATAAGATTTCCTCGAAGCTCAAAGGCGATGTCCGCGGCCCTCTCATTCCCCGCGGCGTCCTTCGGCACTCGGTCAATCCGGCATTTTGTCTGCGCTTTCAGTTCATCCGTCAGCGCTTCCAGAACGGTGAGGGCGGTTTTGATTTCTTCATCGGTGACAGTTTTCATAGCTCCTTGTTAGTTGCGTCAATTGGTTACACCCCGATTCCGCGCGTGGGTTTGTGCGAGAGTTCTTGCCGTTGCTTCGCTGGCTCGGTGGTGATGGGGTGTGCCCACGGATTCTTGAAACCGAGATGCACAGCGATTTCCTCAGCCGCGAGTTTGGTGGACGCTTCAACGACTGTGCAAATCGGATCACCCACCTCACGGGCATATTCGCGGTCGGTATAGTAGATGCCCCACAACTGTTGACCCGGTTTGGGTGGGAAAGTCTGCGTTATGCTCATGGCCGCAGTTGACCACAACCTTAGCGCGGGCCGGTGTATCAGCTACACAGAGTCCACAAACAATCCGCGTAATGTCCGCCGCATGGTCACCGTCAAGACGCAATACAATCTCAAGAACGCAAAGGAATATTTCGACGAACATCTCTGCGTCGGCGGTTACCACGATGAAGGCCACCGGCGAGACCCAGACCCAGCGATTGAATACCACGCGGACTGGAATCGTGGAACCGGCTCGGTCAGAATACAGTTGCGCCGCCGGTGGCCCGGTTGTACAAGTAGCCGCCATCAAGAGGAGATCCCAATGCCGCAAGTGACGATGTCGTTTGAACAGCGTCGCAAAGTCTTGCTGAATCGAATGACCGCCCATGCCAAGGGGCAGACAGTAAAGAAAGTCATTCGGTTTCAGAATGATGATGTGCCTCAATTCTTGCGTGGTTTGGAGCGCTTTGAGAAGGAATCGCGCCGGTCTCGTTTGGTGGTGAAATAGGCGTCCGCCCGGGACGGCCTCAGCAAACCGCGCCGTGCTGGGCAGCGTATGTCGATGGAACAGTACGCCAGAATCTCCACCGCGGCCTCTCGCGAAATCATCCCGATTGCTCGTCCGTATTCGCTGTTCGACTTCCTGCGAAAGAAGTTCGGCCCACTGGAGCCACTCCTTGAACCCCTGCATCGGATTCTATCGCAAGTGCGGGCGGGAAATGGGCAGACGATGGTAGTCGAGGAACTTGCCGCTGCCGAAGATTTGCGGCAAGAAAATGAGGACATCGCTAAGTGTTTCCCGGGTTTTACCACGAGTCGGGCGTACCGCCTGAGTTTTTTCTGCAAGCCAGTTTTCACGCTACGTGGACTGCGTGGTGTTGCGGCCGATCAATTCATCGGATACGCGATAGTAAAGCAAGACGATGTTCCAAGTAGAGGACCCGTAGTTCGCGTGTACGAGTCTGTTTTGCGTGGTAGCCGCCACCGCCATAATTATGTTCGCGGTCAACAGCAATGGGCTTGTGCCGTGGCCGGGCGCTTGTTCAAGGTGGCGGGGTACATGTATGCACAGCAGAATGGCGTCACAAACGTGTGTGCCCACGTGGCTCTCCGGACCGCAGCGGCGCGTTTTCACAAAGACGGGGACATGCTGTATCGGGAGATGAATCAATTAGTCGGAATTGATCATGTCGCTCGCACTGTTGCTGACGGATTAGACACCAAGCAGATGGTTCAAATCTTGGAGGCTTCCGGAGCACGTTGTTTTGCGGGCGACTATAGCAAACCGACTGCTGGGACTCGGCCGCCATTCCAGAAGTTTCTCTATGGGAGCATCGAGTCCGGCTACCCAGCGATCATCGTTTTCGCCACGACGGATGCTTCCGGGAGTTACCACGCTGTGCCGGTGTATGGTCACACCTTTAGCGAGGACACGTGGGTGCCAGATGCAGATTTCTCGTACTTCAAGATCGGCACTGGGACGCAATACATCCCCAGCGAATCTTGGCTGAGTATGTTTATCGCGCACGATGACAACTGGGGATCAAATTTTTGCATCCCCCGGCACTACCTCTCACCACAATCAGCCTTGGTCGGCACGTCCACTTCCGTGCCTCCAACTGCTGCCGTCGCGTATGTGATCGGGACGTTTCCCAGACAGGTGAAGGTCAATTCAATTGTCGCCGAAGCCGTTGGTGCTGACTATCTGTTTACGATCCATCCGCAGTTGCCAACGGACGGCAACCCGTGGTCGCAGCGACTCCGTGAATATGCCAACACTAATCGTCTCATCTTGCGCCCATTGTTGGTCGAAGCCGGCGACTACCAGAAACACTTGACCAGAGTCCGCGATTGGGACGGCTCGGCAATTCGTACGGACTTGCTCGCGGCGTTGAGAACGTCGCTTCCGTCGGAAAAAGTGTGGATGATTGAATTGTCCGTGCCCAACTTGTTTTCCGCTAACAAGCGCAAGGTTGGCGAAGTGTTACTGCGAGCGGAAGTGTCCGCCAGTCCGAAGCGAGATTTCAGCAACTTCTTACTTGCCCGGCTGCCGGGGTATTTCGCTCTTTACGATGGAGGCGGGGCCGTGAACCCCAAATACCAGTTCATCCCCTCCGGTGCGCCCAGCCATGTTGAGTTGTATGGCTGCGAGGAACACCCCTGATGTTCACCATGGTTGTGACGGTTGATAAAACCAACTCAATTGACCGGGCGCTCCGCATTCCTGATCGTCAGGTTGACGCCAGATTGGAATTCTTAGGATGGAGTGAGCGAACTGCCACAACCCAAGTGTGACCCAAGGCTTGCGAATCTGCCTCGTGTTCATGACGGTAGTGAACCACAAACCCAGTGCGGGACGGTGTATCAGTTACACAGAATCCGCGAACAATCTGTGTATTGTCCCGCCAGATGGTCACAGTCAAGACGCAGTACAATCTCAAGAACGCGCGAGAATACTTCGACGAACACCTCTGCGTCGGTGCCTACTACGATGAAGGCCAACGGGTGGCCGGCGAATGGCTGGGGGTGGGCGCGGAGCGGCTGGGACTGTCCGGGAAAGTCCGCGCCGATGACTTCCTGCGGCTGTGTGAGAACCAGCACCCCGCTACTGGCGAGAAGTTAACTCAACGCCATAATATCACCCGGCTGGATGGCGACAAAAAAGCCGCCAATCGGCGAATCTTGTTTGATTTCACCTTCTCGCCGCCGAAGTCAGTGTCTCTGGCGGGATACTTGGGTGAAGACGAACGGGTTCTTGAAGCCCACGCGCACGCCGTCCGGTCGGCACTGCGAGAGTTCGAGGCATTTGCGACAACTCGAATCCGCACTGGTAAGGCGCAGGACGACCGGCTTACAGGAAATCTCGTAGCCGCGTTGTTCACGCATGACACGTCACGCGCCCTCGATCCACACATTCACACCCACTGCATTGTCTTCAATGCCACGTTCGATTCCGTAGAGAATCGGTGGAAGGCGTTGCAGAACTACGAACTGCTGCGCGCCCGTAAATTTGCCGAGAACGCCTACTATCACGAACTCGCGCGCGAACTGCGCGGTTTCGGTTACCGGATCCGCAACCGGGCGGCGGGTGATTTTCAAATCGAGGGCGTTTCCGAAGAACTGTGTGACCGATTCTCTAAACGCGATGCGGAAGTTGACCGGGCGTTGGCGAAGCTACTGGCCGACAAGCCTGAACTTGCCGGCGCGAATATCGCAGAATTACGCGCCATGCTCGCCACAACGACGCGCGCACGGAAACAGAAGGACCTGAGCCGGGATGAATTGCAGGCGTTGTGGGGTGCACAATTGAACGACGCGGAACGTGCGGAATTACGACGACTCGATAAATCTCCCGCCCAAGACATGAAGGAGCACAAGCCGATCACTGTCGGCGAAGCGGTGCAGTGGGCCGAAGAACACCTGTTTGACCGGAATTCGGTCGTCTTGGAATGTCAGGTGTGGCAAGAAGCATTGGGCCGGGCACGCGGTGAAGATTTCTCCGTGTCCCAACTGGCGGACTTCACTTGGCAACGGAACTACATCCGAAATGCCGAGCGTCCGGGCGAAGTAACCTTGCGCGACGTTCTGCTGCGCGAATGCGAGATCGTTCAAACGGCCAAGGACGGTGTTGCCGCCATGTGGCCATTGGTGATGAATCCACTCCCACCGAGTGCGCAACTGGACGACGAACAACGCCGGGCGTTGGATGGGCTGCTTTCCTCAACCAACACGGTGTCGGTTTTTCGTGGCGGGGCCGGCACCGGCAAGAGCTTCGTGCTCCGTGAACTGGTTGAGCAGATTCGCCAGTCAGAGCGACCGGTGGTTGTTCTCGCCCCTCAACGCCAGCAGGTCGTGGACATGGAGAAGGCTGGGTTTCCGTCACCGGCGACGGTGAGCCAGTTTCTTCTCAAGGGCGAACTCGCCGATCATGCTGCCGTCGTTGTGGATGAGGCCGGTCAGATCGGTGGCCGGCAGATGCTCGAATTGATGCGTCTGTGCCGCAAGCATAACGCCCGGTTGATCCTTTCCGGCGACACCCGCCAGCATGGGGCAGTCGAGGCTTCCGACGCGCTTCTCGCCATTGAGCGACATTCGGGTGTTCGGCCGGTGGAACTGCACACGATTCGCCGGCAGGATCCGGCGCTCGCTCGTGACGAGGATGAACGGACGCGGATTAAACGTTACCGACACGCGGTTGAGTTGGCTGCCGCCGGTAAACTGGGCGAATCGTTTGAACGACTCGACAAAATGGGAGCGGTCGTGTCATGCGGTTTGGGCGATCAAGCTGACAAGCTCGCCGATGAATACCTCCATCTGGCAGAACAGGACGCCTCAGCGGTCGTCGTCTCGCAGACTTGGGCAGAAGTCCACCGGGTCAACTCACGAGTGCGCGACGCATTGAAATCGAAGGGGTTGCTCGGCGCTCAGGACACGGTTGTTCAGGCGCTCGATAAACTCGATCTGACGAATGCACAGAAGCGGGACGAACGATTCTACCCGTCAGATGCCGTAATCGTGTTCAACCAGAAAGTGCGCCAAGCCGAACCTGGCGCGAAAGGCAAACTGGGCGGCATCTTGGAGTCCAGCGTGCTGGTCGAGGTCAATGGGCGGTTCGTCACCGTCTCGAACAAGTGGTTGGATCGGTTCACGGTCTGCCAGCCGCGCGAATTGCCGGTGGCGCAAGGCGACCGGCTCCATCTCAAATCGAATCGCCGGCTGGCTTCAGGCGGTCGCGTCACGAATGGCGAACTGGTAACGGTGAAGTCCGTCCGCGCGGATGGCGGAATTGAACTGACGGATGGCCGGGTGTTGGACAAGGAATTCCGCGAGTTCCTGCCCGGCTATGCGGTCACGTCCTACGGCTCGCAAGGCAAGACGGTGGATTTCGTTCTGTTCTCGGACTCGACCATCAAGGCCGCGACCAACGCGCAACAGTGGTATGTAACGATCTCGCGGGGCCGGCGCGGCGTGCGCATCTTCACGCCGGACAAAGAGCAACTGCGCGAGAACGTGGCGCGTTCCGGTCACCGTCCGTTGGCGATGGAACTTGCCGGTCACGACGCACCTCGCCGTGGCGTCATTGTTCGGGATCGCGTTTATCTTTGTATGCTTCGGTTCGGTCATCGCGCGGCGGAGATGTTCTCTCGTCTCCAACGCGTCCGTCGTCATCGTCGTCTAATGATGGAGAAACATGAGCACAAAAACATCCGAAAGTTGGGCGTCTGACCCGCAGTCCCGCGCATTGCGCGTGGAGGTTTCCTCGGAACGGTCGCTGTTACTGCCGTTCGATCAATTCAGTTATTCCGAGTTGATCAGTGAGGGCAAGGAACAGCGACTGCGGTTGGTCTTTGCTGCGCACGAAGTCGTGGTTCGCGGCCATGCGTTGCGCCGTCTCGAAACGGTCATGCAGCGAATGGAATTGGCGTTCATTGCGAAGACGCCGGATGCCTCACGGTCTCTGGCTGCTGATGGTCAGCCGCTGATTCTCGAAATTATGGTTCAGGAAACAGCCCCAGTAAACCAGCAGCCTGCTGCGTCCCGTTGATGAGGTGAGGCTGCCGCGTCGTGTCAGGATGTGTTTCCGGTGCCACACCGGACGATGGGCTCGCATCATTGCTGCCCGCAGACGGTAGCAAAAAACTGGCTTGACGGGTGGTGTTACGATATATAACGATGGTAACACCATGAAAACAGCCATCCGTTTCAGTGTCTCTCTCGACCGCGGACTCGCGCATGAACTCGACGTGATGTGCCGCGAAAAAGGCTACGACAACCGGTCGCTGGCCATCGCGGACATGATCCGCGCGCACCTCGTCGAACACCGGCAGCAATTTGGCAAGGGCGAGATTGCCGGCAGCATCACGCTGGTCTATGACCACCACAAGCATCACCTCCAAGACCTGCTCACGGACCTTCAGCACGAGCACGGCCACGTCATCATTTCCGTGTTGCACTGCCATCTGGATCACGACAATTGCCTCGAAGTGCTTGCGGTGCGCGGCAAAGCCGTCGAGATCAAGAAGCTGGCCGACGAGATGATCGCCGCCAAGGGAGTCAAGCACGGCAAACTCACCATCACCACAACGGGCAAGGACCTGCCTGCATGAAGCGGTGGTGGTGGATCGCCGTCACAGTTGCCGCGCTGCCGCCGTTCGCCGAAGCGGGAAGACCCTTGGCTGTGGATGATGCCAGCACAGTGGCAAATGGCGATGTGCAGATCGAAGCCGGGGTCGGCTTCGTCCGCGACGGGGCAACGCATCATTTTGATTTCCCGTTCAGCGTGAATTATGGCGTTGTGCCGACGCTGCAAGTCGGGGCTGGGTTTGGTGGCCAACTGGAGGAACGACTCGATGACAACGGCAATCGTTGCACGGAGTCCGGTCTCGGCGACCTGGTGTTGGCCACGAAATGGAATCCATTGTCGGCGGAGCGGTTCTGGGCCGATCATTCGCTTGCGCTGGCCGTGAAGTTCCCGACCGCGGACTGCGACAAGGGCCTTGGTTCCGGCGAGACGGACGTTGACTTGACGTACATCGCCACGAAATCCCTCGGCCAGAAGCTCAACGCGGATCTGAATCTCGGCTACACCTGGGTCGGCGGGGACGCGGACGTGTTGCATTACGGACTGGCGTTGCGCTGGCAGGCGAAAGAGCGATTGGAATTGGTCGGCGAGATATTCGCCGACACCCCATTGGGGGCCGGGAACACCACGGCGGTGACGTTCAACGGCGGACTGCGCTGGCAAATTGTTGACGGCTTGGTCCTCGATGCCGCTGCCGGCGCTGGGTTTCGCGGAGACGCGCCGGATTGGACTGCGACCGTCGGTTTAACGTGGACGTTTGGGTTCAATCACAAACCGAAGACAACAGAGAAATAGGAGTTAGAACATGCACATACCGGATGGTTTCTTGGATGCGAAAACAGCAGCAGCGACTGGGGTACTCGCAGCAGGTGGAGTCGGCGTCGCATTGCGCCACGTGCGCCGCCAGTTGCCGCGCCGCAAAGTGCCGCTGCTCGGGTTGGCGGCGGCGTTTGTGTTTGCGGTGCAGATGTTGAACTTCCCGGTAGCGGGCGGCACATCCGGCCATCTCATCGGTGGCGTGCTGACAGCGGTGTTGCTTGGACCAAGTGCGGCCGTCGTTGTCCTGGCTGCGGTGCTCATCGTGCAATGCCTGTTGTTTGCCGACGGTGGCGTGACGGCGCTGGGTGCGAACATCTTTAACATGGGGCTGGTCGGCGGTGTTGCCGGTTACGCAATTTACCGGCTCGTCAGCGGCTGGTCAAAGAGCTTACGCCAGAAAGTCGTGGCCGCCGTGTTCGCGGCTTGGTGCAGCACAGTGTTGGCGTCCATTGTCTGTGCTGGCGAATTGGCCTTGTCCGGTACGGTTTCCTGGTCAGTGGCGTTCTCGGCGATGGCCAGCGTCCACATGCTCATTGGCATTGGCGAAGGGTTAATCACGGCGTTGGTTGTCGTCGCGATTGCGCGGGCGCGACCGGACTTACTGGAATCGCTCGCCGAAGCGGACGCGCGACCCGGCTATGCGCCGGTCCTTGTGTTTGGGCTGCTCATTTCACTTGGTCTCGCGTTGTTCGTCGCACCGTTTGCGTGTTCGTGGCCGGATGGCCTGGAGAAAGTGGCCGCGACGTTGGGCTTTGAGCATCGTGCCGCTGCGACTCCGATCGTGGCTTCGCCGATTCCCGACTACGCTCTGCCGGGAATTCAGTCGGCGGCTTTGGCGACGGCGCTGGCGGGAGTCATCGGCACAGTCGTCGTCTTCGGCGTAGCGTTTGTGCTGGCGCGGGTGCTTGTGCCGAAGGAATTACATTGATACGTCACGATTTCTTCGACCGCCATAGTCGGCTCGATAGCTGGATTCATCGGTTGAATGCCGGATGGAAGCTGTCTATCGCGCTGGCCATCGTGCTCGCTACGGTGCTAATGCCCGGCCGGTTTGCGCTGTGCTTCGTCGGTATTGCCACGCTGCTCGTCGTCGTTGCCGTTGCGAGCAAGATCCCGGCGGGGTTTTTGGTGAAACGCTTGTTGTTGCTCGAACCGCTCGTGCTTGGGGTGGCTGTGCTCGCGTTGCTCCAGCCCAACGGGGGGTGCGTGTTTTTGGTCATCGTCACCAAAAGCACGCTCTGTTTGCTCACGATGGTGCTGCTCTCGAACACGACGCCGTTTTCCGAACTGTTGGGTGTGCTTCAACGAGTCCGGTTCCCGGCCATGCTGATTACCACGCTGGCCTTGATGTACCGGTATCTCTTTGTCCTCGTGGACGAAGCCGGGCGCATGCAACGAGCGCGCGCCAGCCGCACATTCACGAAGCGACGGTTCGCCGTCTGGAAAAGTCTCGGCACGGTCATCGGCCAGTTGTTCGTGCGCTCGACCGAACGCGCCGAACGCATCTACGCGGCGATGTGTTCGCGGGGGTGGAAATGAGTACTGCGATTGAAGTCCGCGACCTATGCTACCGGTATCCCGACGGCAAGGAAGCCTTGCGCGGAATCAATTTCACGGTGGCGACAGGCGAGTGCATTGGCTTGATAGGCCCGAACGGAGCAGGCAAATCCACGATCTTGCTGCATCTGAACGGAATCTTGCCGGAACAGCCCACGCGCACGCCGGCGGTTTTCATCTGCGGTCAGCCGGTCACCGAACAAAATCTGCCGGCAATTCGCCGGGATGTCGGCCTGTTGTTTCAAGATGCCGACGACCAACTGTTCTGTCCGACGGTGATGGAAGATGTCGCGTTTGGCCCACGGCAATTTGACGGTGTTGGCGCACCGGTTGACGGGCGTGTGAATGCGGCGCTGCAACAAGTCGGGCTGATCGGTTTTGAAAAGCGTTCGCCGTATCACCTGAGCGTCGGCGAGAAGCGTCGCGTGTGTCTTGCCGGCATCTTGGCGTGTGCGCCGCGCATGTTGGTGCTCGATGAACCGACCAGTGGTCTTGACCCACGCGGTAAAGCGGAATTGAAGACGCTACTCCAGAAACTGCCAGCCACGAAGATCATCGCCACACACGACTTGGAACTTGTTGTTGAGCTTTGCCCACGCGCCCTGCTTGTGGATCACGGCGAGATCATTGCCGACGCAGCGACTCTGGAATTACTCAATGACGAGGCGCTAATGCTCGCCCACGGCCTCGAACGCCCTCATATCCTGCGTCACAGACATCCCCACTGACCGTCTTTGATGGTGCTCTCAGCGATGTGACCGCGAGAAACCGAGGCTCGCAGCGGCGTGTTGCGGCATGACCAGTTAGCGGTAGTGCCGGAAGATGATGGCGGGAGAGTTGTCCATTTCCAAGGTGACCTTGGTGGTTCGTCCTTCGTTTGCGTGGCGTACCGTTAGACGGTTCATTGTGCAATCGAAATATGGAGCCGAACCGGACTGCATTTCTGCTCTCTGAGATAGCAAAGCGGTCGGTGCGGCTGGACGGAGCGGCGACCGGAACGAGCGCATAATCGTCTCCGTCGCGCGACGGGAAGCGGCACGGACCGCCCATGAATTGGAACCGTCGCGGCGCGTGCGGTGGGTTGGCGGAGCGAACTGAGCAGAGCCAGCCGCCCGCACGGGCCAGCGCGGTTCTTCGCGGAGAATTCCGTCACTCTTATGCCAACAAATCCGACGCGGAGTGCAATCGGTGGGCACTGTATGCTCACTCCACTGTCGGGGACTTATCGTGATCTCGCAACGATCACATTACACCGATCACATTACATCGGTTGTCCGCGAAGTCCGTGTAGGTGATACAGGATCGCTCCCTCTGCTTGTGGTCAACTGTAACCATGAGCACGATGGCAACAGAGATCGCTCGCGAGGTCGCGGAGATCCTCAAGGCCGAGATTCGGAACTCGGCAACGCCGTGTGCTCCACCGCTTCGGATTGGGCCGGAGGAGATGGCGAAGAGGTTGGGGATAAAGCGCCGGACATTGACCGATTGGCAACGGAAGCGATTGATTCCCTTTGAGCGTATCGGCCCGGCCAAGGGTCGCTCAATCATCCTCTTTGACGTTGATGCGGTTGACAAGGCGCTGAAGCGCTGGCGGGTCAAATCGGTGGGAGATTGAATCAGAGCCAGGGTGCGGGTCTCGCCAAATCCTATTCTTGGTCGTCGTGTTCCTCCACAGCGGTTGGCCGCAGTGCGTAGAATTTCTTGGCCTCCGATTCGGTCGTCATGCCTTTGTAATGAGTTCTCAACATTACCGTCGATGTATGACCGAGCAAGGCCGAGGTCGCTTGCTCGTCCCGGCTCAAGGCAAAATGAAACGTTGCAGCGGTATGCCTCATGCCGTCGTTCACCCACGGGAAACCGAGCGCTGGCTGGATTTTCCGAAACCGTCGCCGCCATGTCGCCAGGCTCGGCGCGATCTTCTCAGGAAGCTCCAGCTTTCCGTTGCCGCCAAGCCACGCCCAAACGCAGTCGCCGAGTGGTGTGCCTTTGCGCAATTCGATGACGCGTCGCCAGACCGTTTTCGTAATGTCAGCATCCAGCGTGATCACGAGCGTGTCACCGTCGATCTTGAAATGGTGGGCACGAAGCCGGCGCACTTCCTCTGGACGAATGCCGCAGAACAGGCCCAACACGGCATAGCTGCGCAGTCCTTGTGCGGAGAACCTCTCCAGGATCTTCTTGCATTCGTCCACCGTGAAGAAGCGGACCCCGCCACGAACGACCTTGGGACGCCGCACGGCCAGGGGGTCGAGCGGTGTGGAATATGCAAACTTGTTGGCGACTGCCCACCGCCAGAAGCTTGCCGCTTTGTTGAGATAATGGCGACGGCTGAGCGGGGACAATCCTTTCTCCGTCATTTCCTTGTCCCACTGCTTGATGTCTTCCACCGTGACTTCGTTGGCAAGCCGGTTGCCAAACTTCGTCTTCAGCGGCTTGAGGCGGCAACGGAGGTCCCGCATCGTTGGCAACGAGACCCCCGCCATTTCATGTTCGGCGATGAACTTGTCCAGCAGCCCCGCCACCTGTTGTTGACGGCTCAGGGACAAATGTTGTTTGAGATAGAATTCCGCGGCGGCGGTCAACGTCTCGCCGGGATGGTCCTTCAGAATCTGGAAGGCGTTTACGGCATCGCCCCGTTGCTCAGCGCTCAGGAGCCACAGTGATTCGCCTTGCTGCCGCTTGGCGTGGCCAACAAGCTGACGGTGAGCCAACGCTTCGTCCTCGGTCTTACACGACTTCCAGCGTTGCTTGCCGTTGCCGTCGCGGCCGAGGCTGACCAGAAAAGATGTTGAACCGTTGACAGTCCGTTGGTAGACTCCACGTGGCAATTTGTTCTTTGACTGACGTGGCTTGCTGCTCATGTTTGCAATGTCCTACACTGTGGACAGCATAGTTTGCAAAATGTTTAACGTCAAGTCAAAAGCGCAGGTTGTTAAACGACTATAATGCCTTGTAGATAAATAATTTAGCGCCCATAGCTCAATTGGATAGAGCGTTGGTCTACGGAACCAAAGGTTGCAGGTTCAACTCCTGCTGGGCGCACCATTTTCCGGTGCAACGGGTCATTGATTATGCAAGCACGTCAGCAACCTTATCCAAACTGGCAACCTTCCCCGCCGGTTGATCAAGTCGGCGTTGAAGAACGCGTCGCGCGCCTCAACACCCGCAGCATCAAGATGGATTCGAAAGTCCAAGCACTCAAGCTCGCGCTCAGCATGATCGACCAGACCACGCTCGAAGGCAGCGATTCGCCGGGCAAGGTGAAGCAGATGTGTTACAAGGCGATGCACCTCCACGATGCGCTGCCCGGCCTCCCCCACGTCGCGGCGGTGTGCGTCTACCCCACGATGGTGCGTACGGCGAAAGAGGAACTTAAAGGCTCCGGCATCCATGTCGCCGCCGTTGCGACCGCCTTCCCGAGCGGGCAAGCCGATCACGAGACGAAGCTGCTCGATATTAAATACGCCATCAGCGAAGGCGCAGACGAAGTCGATATGGTCATCTCGCGCGGGCATTACCTCAACGGCGAGTTCAACTATGTCTACGACGAGATTGCCGAATTCAAATCGATCTGCGGCGACGTGCATCTGAAAGTGATTCTCGAAACCGGCGAACTCGGCACCCTCGACCGCGTCCGGCATGCGAGCGATCTCGCGCTGGCGGCGGGTGGCGACTTCATCAAGACCTCCACCGGCAAAGTTCAGCCGGCAGCGACGCAGACGGTCACGCTCGTCATGCTCGAAGCGGTTCGCGATTTCTACCAGCGGACCGGCCAACGCCGCGGCATGAAACCCGCCGGCGGTATCAAGACCGCGAAGCAGGCGATTCAGTATCTCGTGACTGTCAACGAGACACTCGGTTCGGCTTGGCTCACGCCGGATTTGTTCCGCTTCGGCGCGAGCACGTTGACGAACGACATCCTGATGCAACTCGTGAAAGAAAGCACCGGCGTTTATCAAAGCAGCGATTATTTTTCCCAGGCATAAACCATGAGCACGACCACTGCCGAAAAAACTGCGCCCCTGCAATGGAACTACGCCCCCGCGCCAGAGAGCGTCGATCCGAAATTACGCAAGCGTTACGATCTGTTCATCGACGGCAAGTTCGTCCCGCCGGTCGAAGGCAACTACCGACCCTCCATCAATCCCGCCCGCGAAACCACTTTGGCCGAAGTCGCCGACGCCACCGCGCCCGATGTCGATAAGGCTGTCAAAGCCGCGCGCAAGGCTTACACCAAAGTCTGGTCGAAAATGTCCGGCAAGGAACGCGGCAAGTACATTTTCCGGATCGCGCGCCTCCTGCAGGAACGCTCCCGCGAATTCGCCGTCGCCGAAACACTCAACGGCGGCAAGTCCATTCGCGAAAGTCGCGACACCGACATTCCGTTGGCCGCCGCGCACTTTTTCTACTACGCCGGTTGGGCCGACAAACACGACTACGCCTTCCCGGGCCGTCGTGCGAAGCCGCTCGGCGTTTGCGGCCAAGTCATCCCGTGGAATTTTCCGTTGCTCATGGCTGCGTGGAAAATCGCGCCCGCCCTCGCCACCGGCAACACCGTCGTCCTCAAACCGGCCGACACGACGCCACTCACTGCGCTCAAGCTTGCTGAGTTGATTCAAGATGCCGGCCTGCCGCCCGGCGTCGTGAACATCATCCCCGGCGGCCGCCCCACCGGCGCCGCCATCGTCCAACATCCTGACATCGACAAGATCGCCTTTACCGGCTCGACCGCCGTCGGTAAATGGATTCAGAAGGAGCTCGCCGGCACGAAGAAAAAGTACACGCTCGAACTCGGCGGCAAAGCCGCGAACATTATCTTCGAAGACGCCGCGATTGACCAAGCCGTCGAAGGCATCATCAACGCGATCTTCTTCAATCAAGGCCACGTCTGCTGTGCCGGCTCGCGCCTCCTCGTGCAGGAAGGCGTTGCCGACACCGTCATCGCCAAACTCAAAGAGCGCATGGCGACGCTCATCGTCGGCGACCCGCTCGACAAGAACACCGACATCGGCGCAATCAATTCTCGCGAACAATTGGGCCGCATCGAAGCCCTCGTTGCGACCGGCAGCGAAGAAGGTGCCGAAATGTGGCAAGCGCCCTGCGAGTTACCGGCGAAGGGCTTCTGGTTCCGGCCGACGCTGTTCACCAACGTCTCGCAATCGCACAAGATCTGCCGCGACGAAATCTTTGGCCCGGTACTTTCCGTCCTCACCTTCCGCACCGAAGACGAAGCGGTGGAAAAGGCCAACAACACCGCCTACGGTCTGTCCGGCGGCGTTTGGACCGACAAAGGCGCGAAGATTTTCAAAGTGACCCGGCAAATCCGCGCCGGCGTCATCTGGGCCAACACGTTCAACAAATTCGACCCGACCAGTCCGTTCGGCGGCTACAAAGAAAGCGGCAGCGGTCGCGAAGGCGGCTGGCACGGACTCATGCCGTATGTGGAGCTTGAATGACCATGAGCACACGCGTCCCCGTCCAAAAAACCTACAAACTCTACATCGGCGGCGAATTTCCCCGCAGCGAATCCGGCCGCACCTTTGACTTCCTCGACGCCAAAGGCCGGCACATTGCGAATGTTTCACAGGCCAGCCGGAAAGATTTCCGCAACGCCGTCGTCGTCGCCCGCACCGCGCAAAAAGCCTGGGCCGGCAAGTCCGCCTACAACCGCGGCCAGATCCTCTACCGGCTCGGCGAAATGGTCGAAGGCCGGCGCGATCAATTCGTCGCGGAACTCCGGCAACAAGGTTCATCCGCCGCCGACGCCCGCCGGGAAGTCGACGATACGATTGACTGCCTCATCCACTACGCCGGCTGGTCCGACAAATATCAGCCGCTCTTCAGCACCGTGAACCCGGTCGCCTCCCCGCACTTCTCCTTCTCCGTCCCCGAACCGACCGGCGTCGTCGCGCTCATCGCTCCCGACGACAGCGCGCTGCTCGGACTCGTTTCGTATCTGTGCCCGATCATCGTCGGCGGTAACACGGTGATCACCCTCACCTCGGAAAAGAAACCGCTCAGTGCGATCACCTTCGCCGAAGTTGTCGCCACCAGCGACGTCCCGGCGGGTGTGGTTAATATTCTCACCGGTTACCGGAGCGAATTACTCTCGCAGATAGCCGGCCACATGGACGTCAACGCCGTCGCCTACGGCGGCGACAACCTCGAAGAGCGCAAAATAATCCAGTCCCAAGCCTCGTTGAACGTAAAGCGCGTCATCTTCGCCGAAAGTTCCGCGGAGAGCCCCTACGCCATTCTTGCCACGCAAGAGACGAAGACGACGTGGCATCCCATCGGGCTGTGAGCTTCGTTGCGCTACCGGCCCACGAGAACATTCAAATCGCGTGGCCGACGCCGAACCGGCAGCTCTTCGACGCGCCGGAAAGATTCTTCGCCTGCACACGCGTTAACGCCGATTACGGCAAACCCGGTTTCACGCGTGATTGCGGGAAACGTTTTCATCGCGGCTGCGACATCGCGCCGGTAAACGTCACCCCAACCGGCAAGCCTACGCGCGTCATCTTTACCGATTGTGTTACCGGCCGGGATTTCCCAAGTGACGAACCGACGTTCGTTCCGCACGACGATGTGTTCTGCGTGTTCGATGGCGTGGTAGTCGAGGCGGTGGACGATGAGACGGCGTCGGATTTTGGGAAGCATGTGGTTATTGAGCATCGATGGCCAGTAAGCGGAGAGAAGTTTTACACTTTGTATGGGCATTTGGCGGAGATTCTCGTTGGAGTGAATTGCATTCGCGACCGCACGGAAACAGACAGATCGCGAATGCAATTCGCTCCTACGACCGGCCAACGAATCGGCACGATGGGCCAAACCTCGCGCAACGCGGATGCCCGGAACTGGATGGCCATTGCGCCGCACCTCCATTTCGAAGGCCGGGATGCCGCTGGGAATTCGTATGACCCGGTCGAGTTCTTGAAGAGATTCCTTCTACCGCGTAAAGTCGCGCCTCGTGAAACCTGAACATCGCTTCGCGCTTGTCCTCGCGGTCCTGACGCTGCTGCTGTTCAGCCCGACCTGGTCGCATCAAATGTTGTTCTGGGACGACGACGTGAACGTCTTGCAAAACCCGCTCGTGCTTGCGCCGGGATTGGCTGGGGTGAAGAAGATTTTTACGTCCATTTTTTCGACCGATTACTACCCCATCACCTACATCAGTCTGGCCATCGATCATTGGGTGTGGAGTGGCCGGTTCGTCGGCTATCACGTGACGCAAACTGTGCTCCACGCACTCAACGCCGCGCTCGTGCTGTTGCTGGTGTGGCGTTGGACGAAGAACTTGCCGGCGGCAACGGCGGTGGCATGCTGGTTTGCGTGGCATCCGGTGCAAGTTGAAAGCGTGTCGTGGATTGCGGAACGCAAGAACGTCCTCGGCACCTGTTTCGTCTTGCTGGCTTGGCTGGCGTATCCGCGCCGCCGGTTGGTGTCGCTCGGTTGTTTCACGCTCGCGGCATTGTCGCATGCGCTCGTGATCGTGATGCCGGCGTTGTTGATTTTGTATGAGGTTTGCATCGAAAGAACGCGGCCGCTGGAGGCGGTGCGGCGGACGTGGCTGTTTTTCGTGCCGGCGGGATTCGCGGCGGTGATGCGCCTGTTGGGTCATCAGGAGTCCAGTCAACTGGCCGGCAATTTCGCGGGGGTCGGAGCCGGGCTGCAAACGATGGTGCAGGTGGTAGGCGAATATTTTTCGACGCTCCTGGCTCCGGTGAGCTTGAACAATTTTTACGTGGAACGTCCTTCGGTCATCGGCTTGGTCGTCGCGATGATCTGGGTGGTGGTGTGGGCGTTGGCGATTTGGCGCCAACGCCGGTGGGGAGTGTTTGCGTTGGGCTGGTTTCTTGTCGCGCTGTTGCCGGTGTTGCAACTTGTGCCGCATCCGACCATTCGCGCGGACCGGTATTTGTATTTGGCCATGCTCGGGCCGTTCTTGCTGGTCGCGCTCAGTTTGCCGGCGCGCACGTTGAAAGTCGTCGGCGTGGGCGGGGCGATTTGGTTCGCGGCGTTGACGCTGGGGCGGATGCCGGCTTGGCAGGACGGGAAGACGTTGTGGACGGACTCGGTCACCAAGGATCCGCAATCGGCTATCGCACATTTCAGTCTGGCCGGTTATGCGGTCGGTGCGAAAGAGTTACCGGCGGCGGAGGGGCATGCGCGACGGGCGGTGGAGTTGAATCCGCGATTTGCCGCAGCTCACGAGCGACTCGGGGCGGTGTTGCTGTTGCGCGGTCAGACGGCAGAGGCGCGCCTGCATCTGGAAACGGCTTTGAAATTAGATCCAGCACTGCGCGATGCGCGGCGCAATTTGCAATTGCTCAGTCGTTGACCATGAACACCGGCAAGTAGTGGTCGCGGGCAGTCAAGGCGAGAATCGCCATGGCGGTGCGATAGAGTGGCCCGGCGTCCGTCTCGTCCACACAATTAGGAGGCGCCGGCCAGCTTCCGTCCGGTAACTGCCGTCTCTCCAAGAGCGCTTCGTCGAACGCAAGTTTGATATTCGCGCAGAAGAACGCGGAGTGATAGACGTATTCGTCTTCCCATTTCAACGGGTGCTCTTTCAGCCACTCCCGGCCGCGGTCGATGGCGGTGGACTCGAATTGATTGCACATCCGCAACGCGATCATGCCGGCGGCGGTGCGACCTTGGTTGGGCTGGCCACCGGGTTGATAGGCGAAGCCGCCGTCGGGCCGTTTGCAGCGGGTGATGTAGCGCGCGGCGCGCTCGAGGCTTACCGTGGGCACGCGGGCACCGGCAGTTATCGCGGCGCGCAAGGCGGCGATTTGCCAGATGCTGACAGCAAGGTCGCTGTCTTTGGAGTCCGGGAAGTAGCGCCAACCGCCAGCATGGATGTCGCCTTTTTCGATGGCTTGGGCGCGGAGAATGAAATGCACGGCCTTGTTGAGATGGGTGGTTAACTTCGTGCCTTCGTCGTTCATGCCGGCCACTTCGGCGAGCATCAAGGTGGTCATCCCGTGGCCGAACATGAGCGCGCCGCCGTTGGTGAACGCACCTTCGGGACTTTGTTGCGACAGGATGAAGCGGACGGCGCGGTTGAGGCGTTCGCCGTGCGGTTTGTCGTCGAGCGTGTGGCCGGCGGATAGGAAGGCGAGGACGGGGAGTGAATTCAGCGCGACGTTGGTGCTCCAGGAACCGTCGGGACGTTGTTGTGCGACGAGCCACGCCAGTCCGCGCGCGACGGCGTTGGTTTCAGCAAAGGATGAAGGATGAATTATGAAGGATGAAAGCAGCAGGGAGAGAGCGAGACGTTTCATCGGAGTTTAGTTTACCATAGTCGCGCGACGATGTTGCGCACGTCCGGTTGCTTGCCGTGGGCGACGACGCCGAGCAAGGGGACGCCACAGGCGGCCGGGACCGCGGCGATATTGGTGCGTTCGGCCAAGCCGGTCCGACCGAGCGTGTCGTTAAGGATGACGCCGATAACTTTCAAGCCGGCAGCTTGGGCGGCCCGGACCGTCAAGACGGTGTGGTTGATCGTGCCGAGGCTCAGGCGACTGACGATCACGACCGGCAAGTCGAGTTCTTTGGCGAGGTCGGCGATAAAATAATCGCGTTTGACCGGCACCATGAGTCCGCCGGCGCCTTCGACGAGGACGACGGAGTATTCGGCGGTGAGCGACCGGTAGGCGGTGCGGATGTTGTGGAGACTGATCTCGCGATTTTCGAGTTTGGCGGCCACGACCGGCGCGAGCGGGTTGCGCAGATGGACCGGGTTGAGGACGTCGAGGGCGACTTCGTTGCGCATGAGGCGCCGGAAAATCTTGGCGTCGTTGCGGCCGCCGGGGCCGCAGGCGATGGGTTTGAAGGCGGCGGCTTTGACGCCTTGCCGGTGGAGTTCAGCCAGGAGGGCGGCGGTGACGTGGGTTTTGCCGACGCCGGTATCGGTGCCGGTGATGAAGTAGTGACGGTTGTTCATAAGAGTGAAATCGGATCGACGTCGACGGCCAGCATAACATCTTTAGGAAGCTTGGTGCCGCTGACGACTTTGGTGACGGTTTCGGTCAGGCGCATGATGTGGTCGCTGCGAACGATTAATTGGTACCGGTAATTGCTCTGCACTTTTGCGAGGGGCGCGGGAGTCGGTTCGCCCATGACATCGGTGGGGGCGATCTGTTTATGGAGTTCGCGGGCCACGGCGTCGAGGCAGAACTTGGCTTTCTCGGCGCTCTTGCTGCGGACGGTGAGGCAGACCATGCGGGTGGCAGGCGGATACCGGTTTTGTTGGCGGTATTCGATTTCCATGTCGTAGAAGCCGAGGTAGTCGTGTTGCCGGGCGTGTTGGATGGCGGGGTGAAACGGGGTGAAACTTTGGACGATGACTTCGCCTTCGACGTCGCCACGGCCGGCGCGGCCGGCAACTTGGACGAGCAGGGAAAAGGTGCGCTCCGCGGCGCGGAAGTCGGGCAGATGCAGCGCCATATCGGCGTGGATGATGCCGACGAGGGTGACGTTGGGGAAGTGCAGACCTTTGGCGATCATCTGGGTGCCGACGAGGATGTCGATTTTGCCGATGCGAAAGTCGCGGAAGATTTCCCGGTAGAGCGTCTTGCGGGTCATGACATCGGAGTCCATCCGCTGGACGCGCGCTTTGGGGAAGGCGAGTTCGATGGCGGCTTCGACTTTTTCGGTGCCCATGCCGGCGTAGCGGATGGCCGGGTCGCGGCAATCAGGATTGGGACAAACTTTTGGCGCGGACCGGATTTCGCCGCAGAGATGGCAGGCGAGTTTTTCAGCTTTCCGATGGTACGTGAGTTTGACGCTGCAATTCGGGCACTCGGCAACGTAGCCGCATTTGGGGCAGAACATGTGTGTGGCGTAGCCGCGCCGGTTGAGGAAGAGGATGACTTGTTCGCTCTTGGCGAGCCGGGCCTCGATGGCGTCGCGGAGTTTGCGGGAGAGAACGCGCAGTCCTTTTTCCCGGATCATTTCCTGGCGCATGTCGACGATCCGCATCAGCGGCATCTTTTGGTTGTCAACGCGCGCCGGCAGGGAGGTGAGGAAGTACCGGCGGCGGTCGGCATTGTAGAAGGATTCGAGCGAGGGCGTGGCGGTGCCGAGGACGACGGCGGCTTGCTCGAACTTGCCGCGCATGACAGCGACGTCGCGGGCGTTGTAGCGCGGGGCTTCTTCTTGTTTGTAGGAGGTCTCGTGTTCCTCGTCGATGATGATGAGGCCGAGCGCTTGAACAGGCGCGAAAACGGCGGAGCGCGCGCCGATGACGATGTGGGATTGGCCGTCACGGATTTTGTGCCATTGGTCGTGGCGTTCGCCTTCGGAGAGATGGCTGTGCAGGACGGTAATTTGTTGCTGGGGGAACCGGGCGCGGAAGCGTTCGACGGTCTGGGGTGTGAGCGAGATTTCCGGGACGAGAACGATGGAGTCCTTGCCTTGCCGGAGCGCGTGGTCGATGGCTTGCAGATAAATCTCAGTCTTGCCGGAGCCGGTAACGCCGTGGATCAAGACCGGCTTGGTGGGCGCGGAGATTTGCTCTTGGCAAAGTTCGAGCGCCTTGGCTTGGTCGGCCGTCAAGACCAGAGGCTCGGTGGGAAGGAAAACTTCGCCGCCGAAGGGGTCGCGTTCGTCCACTTGATCGGTGATGACGACGAAGCCTTTCGCGGCGAGGCGTTTGATGGTGGACGCGTCGGCGTCGGCGAGTTGCGCGAGTTTGCTGACGAACATGCCGTCAGATTTCTGGAGGAGTTCGATGATCTGGCGGGCTTTGGGGCGGAGTTTGGTGAGGTCGGCCGGTGAACCGAGTTTAACGAACTGACGTTCTTTCCAACTGACTTTGGATTTGCGGACGACTTCCGGCAGGGCGCATTTGACACAGAGTTCGACCGGGCAGCAGTAGTACCGGCCCATCCAGCGAACGAGTTCGAGCATCTTGTCGCTGAGCAACGAGCGTTTACTGACGACGTCGCCAAGTTCTTTGAGGTTGGGATACGGGGAAGATTCGGCGAGTCCGACAACGTAGGCTTGGGCGGTGCGACTCCCGAATGGCACCGCGACGCGGGAGCCGATGTGCACCTGTTCACTTAGATGCGCCGGGATCCGGTAATCAAATTCGCGATCGAGCGCGATATCGACGACGACTTTGGCAATGGTGGGCTTCAACAGATAACGATACTACTCGTCCGGTCAAGCAACGCGAAGTGCGGAGTTACCGGCGGTCACTGCGGCATGTTGCTGTTCATGGTCTCGAGCAGATTGTTGGTCTTCTTGCCAATGGATGACAACAGAACCACTGCAGCAATCGAGACGATGGAGATAATGACGGCATACTCAGTCACCGTCGACGCTCCAACGCGGCTGAACAGCCGGCTAATTCGGATGAGTTTTCGTTTCAATTTCATCACTGTTCACTATCTGAACACACTGTCTCTGAGCACCTTATTACTGCAAATGACGTGCCATGTTTGGCAGGGTCTCCTAGAAAGTTCAAGCTTAGTCTTTCAATTCTAATGGGCAGATTTGTACAATACCGCCCATGTCCCACCGGATAAAGTCTGCCAGCCATCGAATTGGTAACCTTTTAGCTTGGCTTTTAATTGGCGTCGCAATTCTCGCCGCCGGCACGGTCTATACTCGGTGGCGCTTTCGCGAGCAACGCTACAACCGGATCATTGAAGAAGTCGCCACCGCCAACTCCGTCGATAAATTTCTCATCAAGGCCGTCATTCGGCGCGAAAGCGAATTCGACCCGGATGTTTTGGGTCGCGCCGGTGAGATTGGTTTGATGCAGGTAACGGAGGGTGCCGGCCGCGACTGGGCGCGGGGAACCGGGCGCAAAGATTTCACCAAGGATTTACTTTGGAACGAGCGCACCAATATCGAAGCCGGGACGTGGTACCTAGCCCGCGCTCTCCGCCGCTGGCAGGGGCGGGATGACCCGGTGCCGTTCGCGCTGGCAGAATACAATGCCGGCTTGGGGCATTGTCTACGGTGGTTGCCGAATCGCGAAGCAACGACGGCCGAAGAGTTTCGCAACGCGATCAGTTTCCCGACGGTGCGCCGGTACATTGAAACGGTGATGGAATATTACGAGTATTATCGGGCAAACGGTGAGCTCTAAAACTGAAAGGCCTCAATCGGCTGCTCGGGTCGTTGGTAGTAACTGCCTGGGTGAGGTCAGGTCAGGCTAGGAGAAGCGCAGCCACTTACCGGAGGCCGACTCGAGCAACCGATTGAAGTCTTTCGTACCATGCACACCATTTGACCACACTCTGGGTAATTAGTTCAAACTATTTTTCTGGGGCCGAGAGAAACTTCAAAACGCTTTCCAGCTCAAGCCGTTTGCTTTCGCGATCCTCATCCCGGCTCACGCTCAGGGGCGCACCAATCCGCAAGGTCGCGCGGCTAAACGGCAGCGGAATCATGAAGGCATCCCAACTCTTGAGGGTAATCTTCCACGTCACGTTCCACGCAAACGGAATGATGGGCGCGCCGGTCACTTGCGCCAGACTGATGACGCCGCTGGCCGCGTGATATTTTGGCCCCCGCGGGCCGTCTGGCGTGATGCCGGCATCGTAGCCGTCGTTGACGTACCGGGTCATCTCCAACAAGGCTTCCGTGCCACGCCGGCTGCTGGATCCACGAACACAAATCAGGTCAAACTTTTCCAACACGCGAACGAGTTTCGCGCCATCTTTGCTGGCGCTGACCAGCACCACAACCTTCGTCCGTTGCCGGCTGTGCCAATGTTTCCGGTAGAGATACGGGACGAGAAACAGCCGGTTGTGCCACATGGCGAAGATGGCTGACCGGCGCGGCGTGGCGGTCAGCAAGCCGCCCGGATCTTCGATCCGCCAGCGCAACGTGCCGCCAATGAACATCACCAGAAAACGCAGCACCCAGCCCATCATGCCTTGAACTGCAGGTCGTGCAGCCGCTTGTACGTGCCGGCGCGCGCAATTAATTGCTCGTGCGTCCCCTGCTGCGCCACCCGGCCTTTGTCGAGCACGAGAATCAGGTTGGCGTGCTGCACGGTGGACAGCCGGTGCGCGATGACCAACATGGTAATCGCGCGTTTGCTGCTGCCCCACATGAGATCGTCGAGCGCGGCCTGGACAACGCGTTCACTTTCCGTGTCGAGTGCGTTGGTAGCTTCATCCAATAGCAAGATCGGCGGATTTTTCACGAGCGCGCGCGCGATGGACAGGCGCTGGCGTTGACCGCCGGAGAGTTTGACTCCGAGATCGCCGGTAAAGGTTTCGTACTGCTGCGGCATCTGCATGATGAAATCGTGGGCGTGGGCCAGCTTGGCGGCTTCAATGATTTCGTCGCGAGTCGCCCCGGGTTTGCCGTAGCCGATGTTGGTCGCGATCGTGTCGTTGAAGAGGAACGTCTCCTGCGTCACGAGGCCGATTTGCGCGCGCAAGGATTTGAAACTGAATTCCCGAATGTCGGCACCATCCACCCGGACGGCACCCCGGATCGGATCGTAGAAACGGGGAATCAGATTGAACAGTGTGGTTTTGCCGGCGCCGCTGGCGCCGACTACGGCCACGAGCGAGCCAGCCGGAATCTGAACGTGGATGTCATCGAGCACCATGGTGTCGCGACCGTCACCGGCTTCGGCGTAATGAAAAGTGACGTGGTCGAATTCGAGACTGCGACTGAAGCGCGGCAGCTCTTTCGGCTGGGTCGCTTCGACGACGGTTGGCTGTTGGTCGAGCAATTGAAAGATGCGTTCGGCGGCGGCGAGTGTTTCCTGGATTTGGAGATGAACCCGGCTGAGCTTCTTGACCGGCGCGTACAACATGAACAAGCCAAGACCAAAAGCGATGAGTTTGCTGCCTTCCATGCCCATGTAGAACGCGTATAAAAACACCAACGAGCCGCCCAAACCGGCCACCATCTCGATCAACGGTGTGCTGATCGCTTTTGCCCGCACCACGCGCATGCGTTGCCGGAAGAAATTCCGGCAAATCACGCGAAACTCCTCCGTCTCGCGCTCTTCCATCCCAAACGCCCGGATCACGCGCAGGCCCGCGATGGCTTCTTGCAAAACTGTCAAAAGATTTGCCTGATTTTCCTGTGCGGACCGGCTGGCCTTGCGCGTGCGCCGGCCATAGACGACGATCGGGACAATGCACAGCGGGAATAACACCAAGCCCGCGAGCGTCAAACGCCAGTCCATCCATAACAACCAGCCGAGCACGCTTAACAATGTCACCGGCTCCTTGATCACGTCTTCGATCACATTGGCGATGCCTTGTTGCACCACGCCGGAGTCATTGGTGACTCGCGACATCAATTCGCCCGACCGCTTACCGGAGAAATAATCCAACGACAATCGTTGCAGATGATCAAACATCCGCACCCGCAAATCCATTACCGCCCGCAACCCGACCCAGTTCATCAGGTACGTCCCCAAAAAATCGCACACCCCGCGGGCGGCCATCGCCAACGGCAGCAACACCGCCACCCCGACCGCCTGCGGCCACGTCCACTCAGTGACACTTTGCTCAAAGAACTTGGCCCACACCTTCTTGACCACCGCCAGCACCGCCACATTCGTCGGTCCGTAAAGGATGCCGAACAGGATGCCGCCGGCCAGCCGGCCAACGTACGGTTTCGTGTACGCCACCAAGCGCCGGTATTGCGGAGAGATCAAAGTGCTTCGACTCATTAGCGGCGAGTATAGCAGCCACCGGCACGCGTGGGAAACGCCAATGTTAAGTTTGACTCACCCGAAGACGCTTGCTACAAACGGCGGACGAGTTTCCCCAACCTGGAAGGTAAAAGGCTATGGCTAAAGTCATTCTTGAAAATGTTTGTAAAGTTTATGCCGGCGGCGTTAAAGCCGTCGACAACGCCAACCTCGAGATTAACGATCAAGAATTCATCGTGTTTGTCGGCCCCTCCGGTTGCGGCAAGTCCACCACATTGCGCATGGTGGCCGGGCTCGAAGAAATCTCCAGCGGCACGATCTCGATTGATGGTCGCGTCGTGAACGATGTCCCCCCGAAAGATCGCGACATCGCCATGGTGTTTCAGAACTATGCGCTCTACCCGCACATGACCGTTTACAAAAACATGGCCTTCGGTCTCATGCTGCGCAAATATCCCAAGGCCGAGATCGACCAACGCGTTCGCGACGCCGCCCAAATCCTCGGCATTACCGACGAACAACTCGAACGCAAACCCAAGGCGCTCTCCGGCGGCCAACGCCAACGCGTCGCCGTCGGCCGCGCCATCGTACGCAAACCCAAAGCGTTTCTCTTCGACGAACCGCTCTCCAACCTCGACGCCAAGATGCGCGTTCAAATGCGCGCCGAAATTTCCAAACTCCACAACCGGCTCAACTCGACGATGATTTACGTCACGCACGATCAAGTCGAAGCGATGACCATGGGCGACCGGATCGTGGTTATGAAAGACGGCCTCATCCAACAAGTGGACGAACCGATCGCGCTCTACGACAATCCAAAAAACATGTTCGTGGCCGGCTTCATCGGCTCACCGGCAATGAACTTCTTCAAAGGCACCATCGAACAGCGTGGCACCGGCCTCTGGTTCGTCGAAACCACTGCCAACGCCGGTAAAGGTTTTGCCATTCGCGTCAATGATGACATGGCCGCCAAACTGACCGGTCACGCGGGCAAAGCCGTCGTGTTCGGCTGCCGGCCCGAAGACATCAACGACAAGACCATCGCGTCATTCGCCAAAGCCGACCAGACGTTAACCGCCACCGTGGAAGTCGTCGAGCCGATGGGCGCCGAAGTTTACATCTACCTCAACACCGGCACGCATAGCTTCGTCGCCCGCGTCAACGGCCACCAGCGCGCCACGGTCGACCAGAAACTGGACTTGGCGTTCGACATGAAGAAGTGCCACTTCTTCGACGGCACGACCGAAAAACTGATCGTGTGATGTGAGGCGCGAATGGGCGCCCCTCCGCAAGATAAACTCCACTACCGGGGCAAGCTGGTCGTCCGCACCCTCGGCACCATCTTTATCACCGTCTGCGTCGCCATGATTGTCCTCGGCGAAACCCTGCTCAAAGACGACCTTCATGGGCCGCAGTTCGTGCTCTATTGGACGTGGTGCTTTCTGATCACCATACTGGCCGGCATCACCGCGGTGGTGGATCTGATCTTCGTGCGCCGCGCCGGCAAGGAGTCCCGCCGGGAATTGCTCCGGCGCGAATTTACTGGGCGGGGCTAGCCGGCTCCTGCAATGCGTCGCAGTTGGGCGATTTCGGTGAACTGGCTTCCAAGCTCAACTTAAACTTCCCGACGCGCTGCTTTGTTTTGTAGTCCTTCTTGGCGTCCACCCAATTGCTGAAATACTGGACATTCTCAGCCGCCGGATCGTCGGTCGGCGTAAAGACTCCCTGCGGTTTGAAGCGCCCCTGGTTCGGCGAGAAATGCGCGATCGCCAAACTCGGCGTGTTCCGTGGCAACTCGCTCGTGTGGTAGAGCACGTTCCGCTTGTCCCCGAGATGCCGGGGGGCATTGACCAGATAACCCGCCGGCGCGTTGGTCAACGAAATGCAAAAAGCCTCCCGCTTCGTCGAGCACCCATAAATCCCGGCGCAGTCTTTCGACGTGATCTTGATGTAGCGCGCGAGATCATTGGCATACTCATTCGGGTTGGTGAAATTCGCATACATCGTCACCGCCCGAAATTCATCCTGGATGTTATCCCGGTTCAAATTCACACAAAAGTCCCGCGTCGCCCGCAACTGAAATTCCAGGTCTACCCGCACCAAATCAGTTTCTGTCGGCTGAAAGGTGATTTTCATCTTATCCGCCGACATCGAATTGCCATTCGTCATCTTGCCGGTCAGTTCCAGTGTGCCCTTCTTGCTTCCCTTACTCTTCCAGCCCAATTCCGTGACCGTCATGGGCGCGATGAAGCCCTGCTCGCAATCCCAATAACTCGCCAACCGAAACACCCCGCCCGGCACGCTCGGCGGCGGCAACGCCGGTTGCCACGTCCCGTTTCCCTTGATCGAAAACACCTGCGCAAAATTACTGCCGCCGGTATTGTAATAAAACTTCAGCTCCGTGAACGAGCCGGCCGGCGACTTATCGATGACAATGCTAATGCTGCTGGCATTCGGACCGGGATCTGCAGCACCGTCGATGAGCCAAGTCCCATCGGAAAACAGGTTGGTGTCCGCCAGAGTCGACACGGCTCCGGCCAGCAAACAGAGAACAGTTCGAATGAATTTCACGAGCGCGAGCATACATTCCAACCGCCAGCCTGTCAAAGCCGGCTGATCGCCCACGCCGCATGTTCGCGCACCAACGGCTCCGGATCATCGAGCGCCTTCTGCAACGCCGGCAGCGCCGCCTTGTCGCCGATGTTTCCCAACGCCACGCACACGTTCCGCAAAAACCCGCGCCGCTTCACCCGGTAAATCGGCGTCCCGGCAAAGAAGGTTTTGAACTTCGCTTCGTCCCAAGACAGAAACTCCACCAACGCCGGCAACTCCCGGGGCCGAAACTGTCCTGCCTGCGCAAACCGGTTCCACGGACAAACTTCGAGGCAATCATCGCAACCAAACACCCGGTCACCAATGAGTGGCCGGAGTTCCACCGGGATGCTGCCCTTCAGTTCGATGGTCAAATAGCTGATGCACAACCGCGCATCGAGCCGGTATGGCGCGACTATGGCCCGCGTCGGACATGCGTCAATGCACCGCCGGCATGTCCCGCAATATTCACCCGACGGTTCGTCCGCCGGCAATTCGAGTGGCGTGAGCACCGCGCCGAGAAAAATCCAATTCCCGAGTTGCCGGCTGATGAGGTTCGTATGTTTGCCGATAAAGCCGATGCCGGCTCGTTGCGCGAGATCGCGTTCGAGAATCGGCCCGGTATCCACGTACCAAAGTCCGCCGGTGAATTCCGTGAGTTGTTTGAGCTTCTCGCCCATCACGTCGTGGTAATCGCGTTCGCCCTGAGCATACCGGGCGATGCGCGGTGTGCCGGCAGCCTCGACACAATAATTCAACCCGACCACGACGATGGATTTCGCTCCCGGCAAAACTTGCTGGAGGTCGGCGCGCTTGGTGGCGTTGCGCTCCATGTACGCCATCTCGCCGTGAAATTTATCGGCGAGCCATTGCTGAAACTCGCCGGCATGCAGCGGCGGCGCGGCGGTGGTGATTCCGACGAGATCGAAGCCGAGGGCGCGCGCGCGGGCTTTAACTGCGGCGGCGCGCGTGCTGGCGGTAGATGCGTTCGATGACATCGGCTTGTTGTCGCTCCGTCATGGCGGAGACGTCAATCTGATGCGGGATGGCCCGGTAGAGCGGCTCGCGCTGTTTCAGCAACGCTTCGAGCCGCGCGCGCCGGTCCGTGTCGCCTTCGAGGAGTGGGCGTTTTTTGGAGCGTTTGGTCCGTTTGAAGGCGGCTTCCGGCGAAATCCAAAAGCAAACCACGAGGCCGGTCCGACTGAAGTCACGGAGGTTGTCGGGGTTGAGGACGATGCCACCGCCGGTGGCGATGACTTGATCTGATTTGGCGGCCAGTTCTTGCGCGAGGGCGCGTTCGTTTTCGCGGAAGAACGCCTCGCCTTTGGTCTCGAAGACTTTCGCGATGGTCTGGCCGAGGCGGCTTTCGAGAACCGCGTCCATATCCACGAAGGTCAACCCGAGCCGGGGCGCGGCGATCCGCCCGGCGCTGGTCTTGCCGCTGCCCATAAAACCGACGAGGACGAGGTTTTTCATCGCGCAATCGACTGTAGCAGATTTATAAGAGGGACATGAAGGATCAAATCATCTGCGGTGATTGCCGGACCGTGATGCAGAAGTTACCGGCGGAGTCGGTGCATCTGGCCATCACGTCACCGCCATATAACGTCGGCTTGGAGTACGACGGGCATGATGATTCGATGCCGTATGAAAAGTATTTGGAGTGGCTCATGCCGGTTTGGCGGCAAGTGTTACGAGTACTGGTGCCGGGGGGACGGTTTGCGTTGAACATTTGTCCGACGAGCATCAAGGATTTCAAACCCGTCCACTATGACATGGCCCGGCAACTCCGCGATCTCGGGTTCATCATGCGGACGGAGATCATCTGGTACAAGCAGACGATCCGGCGACGGACGGCGTGGGGTTCGTTTCGGAGTCCGAGCAATCCACACATCATGCCGAGTTGGGAGTATGTGTTGGTGTTCTCGAAGGGTTCGTGGAAGTTGCCAGGCGACAAAGCGGATGCGGATATCACGAGCGATGAGTTTATCAAATGCAGTGATGGCTTTTGGGACATTCACCCGGAGACGAAAGGCCGGCAGCCATTCTTGAAGAAGACGACCGGCGGACATCCCGCCCCCTTCCCAGAGGAATTGATTCGGCGGTTGATCAAGTTTTACAGTTACCGGAAGAATGTGGTGCTCGATCCGTTCGGTGGGACCGGGACGGTGGCCAAAGTCGCCAACGAGACGAGCCGGCACTTCATCCATATCGACCGGTCGCGGAAGTACTGCGCGATCGCACGGGAGCGCTTGACGCAGTGAAACGCCACGTTTGGTTATTCGTGCTGGCACTCCGGGTGTGGGGCGAACCGACGGCGAGTGAGGTCGTGGCTAAGTTGGATGAGTTGAAGGAGACGCTGGCGAGTGAGGTGACCACGGCGCTGACGACGAACCGGTACACGGCGAGCTACACGACGGTGTGGCGGAATTTTGAGGACGATGCCCAAGCGGCTTTCTGCGTCGCGCTGAAGAAACACATCCCGGGATTGACCGACAAGAACTTCGATACCGGCCTGACGGGGAGCGAGAAGAACCGGTTGGCGGATCTCGCGATCATTTGTGGGAAGCAGACGATTGAGATTTCAATGAAAGCATCCCGGGGCGGGGAGAACTCGGAGAATGATATGGGAACTTTCCGGGAGCATCCCAATCGGGCCAAACTTTTCGTCGCCTCGTTTACCCTCTGGGGCCGATATGCGGACGACGGGAAGACAATCCGGGTCGACCGGGTTTTCTTCGACCGCACCTACCGGTTCGTGGGCAAATCCACCCTGGTGGCCGGCGTGAAATACCGGAAGAAGGACGGCAATATGCGGCCGAAACCGTGGTCGATGTTTGAATCCGGTCAGGCGTACTGGAATACCGAGGAGGAATTTGAAGCGGCGGTGAAGCGTTCGGAGAGTTACCGGGCGAACGAATTAGTCAAAGAACATCTAAG
>JBAXYB010000007.1:0-54780 GCA_037127585.1 Verrucomicrobiota bacterium | reverse complement strand
ATGCGGACGCGCTCCAGCCCGGTCGTGAACTCCAGCAACAACTCCGTCCGGTCGGCCAGCGGGATGATATGAATGATCGCGGTGTGCTTGGCGACTTTCTGGGCGGCGGCCTGGGCGCGGGGTGTGGCGGCACATTCGTCCTGCAAATAATCATCGAGTTCCGCCGCTTTCAATTGCTCGATGGTATTGCGGGCCTCGGCCAGCGCCCCTGCCGTGGGAGGGCGAGCCTCCCGGCGAGCCGTGCCGAGCGATGGCTCGGCGGGAGCCTCGTCCTCCCGGTCGTCGTCCTGCAACAGTAAATCTGCCAACTCGTAATACACCGGCGCGACCGCTTCCCGGAAAGACGGCCGGGCCGCCCCGCAGCCGGTGGTCAGAGCCGCGCGGATTGGTTGCAGTGTTTGCACTGCACGCCGGTACGCCGCGATCGCTTGCGCGCGCTGGCCGGTGGCCGTGAGCAACCGGCCGGTCTGCCATTCCCAGCGATAAAGCGCCTCCGGCAAGTCGTTCGCTTGCGCGATGAACGCCGCTTGCCGAGTGAATTCGAGTGCCAGCGCGAATTTCTTTTGGAGTTCGCGCACCTGGCCGAGTCCCCCGAGGGCGTAGGTCTGGACGCGCGGAGTTGCATTGGCGATTGCTTGGCGGAACGCGTGCTCCGCCCGGGCGAATTCGTTCAGCTTCAAGTCGGTCGTGCCGCAGCGCAGCCACACGAGCGCCGTTTCGTCAGTGACCGGTTGGCTGGTCAACTGAGCGAGTGCGGCGGCGTTAAACTGTTCGGCGTCGGCAGCGCGACCGGCGCGCTGGGCGACGGCCGCGGCGTTCGCCTTGGCGGTGGCGGTGCCGGCCGCGGCGAAGGCAGCCAACGCATCGTCGAGTTTGCCCTGCGCCGCCAGCAGATTGCCGAGATTGGTTTGGACGACGGCGGCAATGTTGGTGTTGTGGAGTTGGTCGGCGAGCGCGAGGGATTCACGGAGATTCTTTTCGGCTTGGTCGGCCTGCCGGGAACAGGTGCAGACCGCGCCGAGACTGCTCTTGGCGAGCAACAGCAACGACTGGTCGCCGGATTTTTCGGCGAGAGCGACGGCGCGTTCGAGCGTCGTCACCGCGTCGCGATTGCGACCGGCGACTTGTTCTGCGATGCCTTGGCGGACGAGCGTCGAGACGTCCGGCGTCGCGGCAAGGAGCGTGGCTGGCACTAACCATAAGACGTATTTGAGAACTCCTCCCATGCGAGAATTCTAATCACACCGACACCGGCATGCAAGCCGCCAAAACTTGCTTTTTTTTCGCAATCGTCGATACTGCGGCCACATTTGCGTGTTTAAGGTCATGATGCCTTTGTTTATTTCGGGTCGCCAATTTTTACAGTTCACTGCTGTTTTGGTTGTGTCTCTCAGTTTTGCCGTATCCCACGCGCCGGCCGCGGTTGATTTGAACGGCAACGGCCTCAGCGACATTTGGGAATTGCGCTACAATGCCTCGGGAGTTTTCTCCAACGCCGACAACACGGGCGATGGCTTCATCAATTACGCCAAGAGCATCGCCGGCAGCGATCCCTTTAGCTCGACAAACCGGTTTGTCATCACGCGGGTGACCGTCGCGGGCGCGAACGCGACAGTCTTTTGGTCGAGCGTGGTCGGCAAACGCTATCAAGTCCAGAGCACGACGAACCTGATTGCTTGGGTAAATGAAGGCGGGTTGGGGGCTGGCACGGGTGTGGAGATGCAGGCGGTCGTGCCCGCTGGGGCTGGTGCGAAGTTGTTTCGCGTGCTGGTTCAAGATGTGGATACCGACGCCGATAGCGTGACCGATTGGGAGGAATTGCAAGTCGGCTACGATCCCACCAAAGCCTCGACCAACGGTGGCGGCACCAACGATCTGCTCGCCATCACCACCGCGCTCCAGTCCACGAACGTCATCACGATCACCGCCGGCAACGCTTACGCCGCCATGACCGGCCCCGTGCCCGGCACCGTGCTCGTCAAACGTTCCGGCGGCCTGAATCCGGTGACTGTCAACTTCACCCTGACCGGCACCGCTACGGCAGGCGTGGATTTCGTGTCGATTCCATTGTCGATCACGTTGCCGCTCGGGGTGAATACCGGGACGGTGACGTTCACGCCGATGTCGAATGCGACCGCGCTCGTGACCAAGTTGGTGACGTTGACCAACGCGAACGGCAGCGCCAGCGTGACGATTGATCCGCTCGTCACGCCGACGGGGACCGGCCTGTTCGGGCAGTACTTTGACAACGCGAGCGCGACGTATACAAATGCCACCAACTTTACCGGCTTCGCCTTCTCGCGGGTGGATACCAACATCGATTTCAACTGGGGCGCCGGCGCGCCGACCAACACGATGGGCGTGGATACGTTCTCGATCCGGTGGACCGGGCAGGTCCAACCGGAGTTGACCGAGCCGTACTACTTCTACGTGTACTCCAACGATGGCGCGAAGCTCTGGGTGAATGGGCAACTCATCATTGATCGCTGGACCAATTCCGTCGCCGGTGCGACCGGCACCGTGGCGCTGGTGGGCGGAGTGCTCTATGACATTAAACTGGAGTACTTCGAGAACACCAGTAGCGCCTCGAACACGCTGTGGTGGTGGAGCACCAGCCAGACCAAGCAGGTCATCCCCATGGAGCGACTCTACCCCAACACGAACGCTGCCGCCAATGTTACCAGCGATTTGACTGCCGTCGGTTTGGTGGGCGGCGGGTTTAACTATCAAATAACCGGCAGCAATCTGCCATTCATCTATGGCGTGACCGGCCTGCCGCCCGGCCTGACGTTCAACTCAGTCACCGGCCTCATTACCGGGACGCCGACAGTGGCCGGGACGTACCGAATCACCTTGAGCGTCGGCAATGGTCGCGGGACCGGGTACGCGATTCTCACCCTGACCGTCCTCAATACCGGCGGAACGATCTCGCGCGATTACTGGACGGGCGTGGCCGGCGCCTCGGTCACGAACATCCCGGTGAAGACCACTCCGACCGGCTCCGACACTTTGACCAATCTCGTCGGCTTCACCAATTTCGGTAGCAACTACGGCGAACGCATTCGCGGTTATCTCACCGCGCCAGTCACCGGCAACTATTACTTTTGGCTGACCGCGACGAACTCGGCCGAGTTGTGGATCGGTAATGACTCCGAGCAGGTGAACTCGCTCCGCCGCTGTACCGCCGTCAACAACCGCGCGCAATCGCCGTGGCTCGCCCTAATTGCCGGGCAGAAATATTACATCGAGATCCTCCACAAAGCCGGCGCAGGTGCCGGTGATACGGTGGCCGTAAACTGGCTGCGGCCTGATCAGTCCGGCGTGACCAACGTGGTGCCGGGATATGTGCTCTCGCCCTACGTACCGCCATCGACGAACAGTCTGCCCGGCACGCTGTACGCCGCGACGATGTTGGCGCAAGGCACGGCGGTCTCGTTTGGCGTCGGTGCCGCGACGTTGCGGCTGAGTGCGGACGAGACGCAGGCAGTGCTGATTCGGAGTTTCACTAACCTGATCGCCGTGACCGGCGAACACATCCACAACGACTCCTACGCCGGCAAGCCAAGTCAGATCATGTTCGACATTGACACTGTTCCGCAGCAGCCCGATGGGAGTTTCATCTGGAACATAGGTCCGGTTGGCTCGCTCTCGTCGACCGACATCGTCGAGATCATCAAGGGAGGCAAAGCCTACATCAACATCCACACCGCCGCGTATCCGAGCGGCGAGATTCGCGGCAACTTCACCCTTGCCGATGGCGCGCGGTCGTTCACCGTGCCGCCGGCCCCACCGACGTGGTCGGACGATTCCGGCACGACCAACGGCGCCGTCCGGTTCCTGACCCAGGCGACGTTCGGCGCCAACGCCACCGACATCGCCGCCGTGCAATCGAATGGATTCAGCGCGTGGATCGACGACCAGTTCACCAAGCCGGTCACGCATCATCTCCCGTACATCCTCGCCAACGTGAATTCGGATCCGACCAATCCCTATCCGAGCTCCGGCACGTTCAACTCGTGGTGGCAACAGTCGGTGACCGCGCCCGATCAACTCCGGCAACGCATCGCGTTTGCCTTGAGCGAAATCATGGTCGTCTCCGATGTCGGTGTCCTCAACAACAACGCCCTCGCGCTCTCCGACTACTACGACATGCTCCTCGACGGCGCATTCGGCAACTGCCGGCAACTCCTCGAAAACGTCACGCTCCACCCCGCGATGGGCCTGTACCTCGACATGCGCGCCAACGACAAGGGCGACCTCGCTTCCGGTCGCATCCCGAACGAAAACTACGCCCGCGAAATCCTCCAGCTCTTTTCGATCGGTCTCTACCGGATGTGGCCCGACGGTACCTTGATTCTCGACTCGACTGACAATCTCGTGCCGACGTACGACCAAACCGTGATTCAAGGTTTCGCCCGCGTCTTTACCGGCTGGAATTATTTTCAGACCAACGCTCTGCCCACTAGTTTCAGTCCCTCCGCCAATTATACCAACGTGATGACGCTCGTCCCGTCGCGTCACGAACTCGGCGCGAAGCGCATCCTCGACAACGTCGTCCTGCCGGCGGCGGCGGGCAACCAACTCGTTTCCGGCACGCCCGAGTACAGCGCCTTCGGCACCCAGGACCTCGCGGCCGCCCACGATGCGATCTTCAACAACCCGAGCTTCGGCCCCTTCATCTGCCGGCAACTCATCCAACGGCTCGTCACCAGCACCCCGAGCCGCGATTACCTCTACCGCGTTGTCCAGCAGTTCAACGACGACGGCACCGGCGTCCGCGGCAACCTGCAAGCCGTCATCAAAGCGATCCTGCTCGATTACGAAGCCCGCAGCCCGGCACTGTTGAGTCGCACGACCTACGGCAAACAACGCGAGCCTTTGCTGCGCGCGACCGGCATCATGCGAGCGTTCCCCGGGCCGGCACCACTCACTGCCACATACAACCAAAGCGGGAGCCGGCTCATCACCGTCACCACGCCGACTCCGCACCGGCTCGCGACCGGCAACAACATCTTCCTCCAGTTCACTTCCGGCGCGCCCCTGCCGACTTCGACCGGCTATGGGATTACCAATACCGGCTCGCTGACGTTCATGGTCAACGCCACCGGCCTGCTCACCGGCAGCTACAATCAGGTCGCCAACACCATCACGGTGAACACGACGACCCACGGCCTCATCCTCAGCAACCACGTCCATCTCACGTTCACGAGCGGCGGCGCGTCCAACGCGTTGTATCAACTCACCGGCGTGCCCACGACCTCGTCCTTCTCCGTGCCGACACCGGATGCGACCGCACAGGCCGGTCTCTGCCTGATCGCATTCAATACCGGCGGCTACGCGCAGAGCGGCAGCAACATCACCGTCAGCACCTCCGGCAATCACGGCTTGAGTGTCAGCGACATGGTTTCCATTGATTTCCAGTCCGGCACCGCGCCCAGCGGTGTGTATCCGGTCACCACGGTCGTAGATGAAGATCACTTCACGGTTTTTATCCCGATGACCGGCAGCCAGACGCAAAGCAGTTTGATCGTCGCGCCGGTGGCCGGGCCACCGCTGTTCCGCTCCGGCAACGTCGATATCGTCGGCAGTACGTGGAGCATGAGCGCCACAGACAATGATCTCACGCAGACCCCGCTCCGGTCGCCGACGGTCTTCAATTTCTTCCCGCCGGATTACAAGTTCCCCGGCATCCTCGCCTCCGCTGGGCTAACGACACCGGAGTTCCAATTGACCTCCGACAGCAACGTCGCCAATCAGGATAACTTTCTCGCCGGCGGCATCATCAATAGCCAAAGCGCCAATACTAATGGCATTAACAGTTTCAAGAGCGGCGGCGGCGCGGTCGTCCTGGACTTTGGTCCGTGGATGACACCCGCGTACACCAGCAGCAACGGCGTGCCGGCTCTGGTGGACACGTTGAATTCGTTGTTGGTGGCTGGGCAGTTGACCACCGGCGTTAAGACCACGATCGTGAACTACGTGAACACCTTGGCCTACACCACGAATGCGCCGACGCAAGCGCAGATGCGCGACCGGGTCCGCGCGGTGATTCATCTGCTGGTCACGTCGCCGACCTACACCATTCAAAAGTGAGCTTATGAAAAAGAAGAATTACGAGCTGCCGATGACGCGCCGGGATTTCATCCGGCGCGCCGCCTGTGCGGGGGTGGGGACGTGGGCTGTCACGTCGATGCTGCGCGATCTGCGTTTCATCAACGCGGCACTCGCGCAGGACACGCAGTCTGACTACAAGGCGTTGGTCTGCATTTTTCTGTCCGGCGGCAACGATTCCAACAACCTCATCGTCCCGGCTTCCGCGACCGAGTACGCCAACTACGCCGCGATCCGGCAAAACCTCGCGCTCCCGCAATCGAGCCTCCTCGGCATCAGCCCGTTGAACGGCGGCCCCGCTTTCGGCCTGCATCCCGTTGCCACCGGCCTGCAAACACTTTTCGGCGAAGGCAAACTCGCGTTGCTCTTCAATGCCGGCACCCTGGTCTACCCGATCACCAGCGCCCAGTACAAAGCCGGCACCGTCGCCAAACCGCCGCAACTCTTCTCCCACGCGGATCAAGTCACGCAATGGCAGACCTCGATTCCGGATCAACCGCCCCTGACCGGCTGGGGCGGCCGGTGCGCCGACTTGCTCGACACGCTCAACACCGCCAACGGCGGCAAGATTTCCCTCTCCGTCACCCTGGCCGGCGCGAACACCTTTGAAGTCGGCAACCTCGTCTCCCAGTACGCCGTCTCGTCCTCCGGCGCCGTCTCGCTCTCCGGCGTCTCCGGCACCCGGCTGCAGGCCATGAAAGACATACTCGGTCTGAACTACCCCAATATGCAGGAGCAAGCCTTCGCCACCGTCAAAGCGCACTCCATCAACACCGCCGACGTGCTCAACTCCAACATCACCGCCACCGCCTCGTCGAGCTACTGGACCACGCCGTTCCCGAACACCACCCTTGGCAACCAACTCAAGATGATCGCCCGTCTCATCGCCGGTCGCGCCGGCCTCAACATGAAACGCCAGATTTTCTTCTGCTCCGCCGGCGGCTACGACACCCATACCGGTCAGATCGGCACCGGTGCCGCGCCGACCGACACCACAGTTGGCGGCCATGCGAATCTGCTCTCCGAACTCAGCGCCTCGATGTTCGCGTTTCAACGCGCCATGGAACAGCTGGCCACCGCTCCGGGCGAACTCACCCCGTTGGCGACCCGAGTCACCGCCTTCACCGCGAGCGATTTCGGCCGGACACTCCCGACGAACGGGCAGGGGAGCGACCACGGCTGGGGCAGTCATCACCTGATTTGCGGCGGCTCCGTCAACGGCCAGCGCACCTATGGCAACTTCCCCGCGCTGACTGTCAACGGCCCCGACGACACAAGCACCGGCCGCTGGATTCCGACGACTTCCGTGGATCAATACTCCGCGACCCTGGCCCGCTGGTTCGGCGTCACCGATTCCAACCTCGCGACGGTATTTCCCAACATCGGCCGGTTCGCCTCCTCCAACCTCGGCTTCCTCGCGTGAAAAATCGTCCGCTGTTGGCCTTGGTGATTCTGACCGCGGCAGCCGTTGTCTTCCTCCTGCTCAATCGCCGGCTCACCCAACCGTCCACCCCGGCAAGCAGCCCGGCCCCCGTGATCGCCCCAGTCGAACACCCAGCACCGACCGTCACCCCCTCCGCCCCGGTAACCCAAGTCGTCACGCCGGTAGTCGCGCCCCCCATTTCCCCGTCCCCCTTGCCGGTAACCGTCCCGCCGTCAGTAGTCAAAGTCGAACCGACCGTCGCCACCGCGCGCATTACCGTGGAGAACGTTCGCACATGCCTCCGGCAATATGGTTCGATGTTCAACGGCAACCCCGTCGGCACCAATGCGGAAATCACCCGCGCGTTGCTCGGCGAAAACCCCAAGAAAGCCCGGCTGCTCGACGACTTCCGGCTCAACGACCGCGGCGAACTGCTTGACCCGTGGGCCACGCCGTATTTCTTCCACCAACTGTCCGGCCGCGACACAGAAATCCGTTCCGCCGGCCCCGACAAACGGATGTGGACCAGCGACGATATTGTGTTGCGATAGAAAGTTGGTAGGATGTCGGCCATGGATTCAATCCTCGCCCAAGCCGTTACCGGCTCCTGTGCCGCGCTGCAAATGCTGTTGAAGCAACAGGCCGCTTTCGACAAACTCGCCGCAGCGACTGTCCAGTGTCTCAAACGCGGCGGGAAGATTCTCACCTGCGGAAACGGCGGCAGCGCGGCCGATTCGCTGCACATGGCTGAGGAATTCGTCGGCCGCTACCGGAGCAATCGCCGGTCACTGCCCGCGATCTGCCTCAACGCCGATCCGACGGCCATTACCTGTATCGCCAACGATTTCGGTTACGACGAAGTATTTTCCCGGCAAGTCGAAGGTCTCGGGGTGAAAGGCGACGTCCTCGTCGGTTTCACCACCAGCGGGAATTCCGCGAACGTCCTCCGCGCGTTCGCTGCCGCCAAAGCACGCAGCATCACGACGGTTGGCTTCCTCGGCAAAGATGGAGGCAAAGCCCGCGGTCAAGTGGACATCGCGCTGGTGGTTGAAAACTCGGACACCGCGCGCATCCAGGAAGCGCACACGGTAATCATGCACGCCGTGCTCGAAGTGGTCGAACGTGAGTTCCCGGCTTGAGCGCCCTTGTCATGCGCCACGTCCTCATCGTCGAGGACGACTTCGAATTCGCCGATGTGCTGTCTGAAGTCCTGACTCACGACAACCATCTTTCCGACCGTGCCGCCAACGGCCTGGAGGCCCTCGACAAACTCCGCACCGGCACCTATGACGCCGTCGTCTGCGACCTGATGATGCCGCGCCTCGATGGTGAATCCCTCTACCGGCAGGTTCAGCGCGACTTTCCGTATCTCGCCGAAAAATTCATCTTCATCACCGGCCAGACTTCGCAGCACGCCGGTCTGACGAATTTCATTTATCCCACCGGCAACGCGCTCCTGACGAAGCCCTTCGACATCGACGACTTCCGCCGCGCCCTCCGTGAGTTGTTTGCGCGAGCGTAGCACTGGTTCCAGTGTAGCCGCGGCTCTGTGAGCCGCGTCGTTGTCCGAGAGTCTCCCCGCGCGCCTCACAGAGTCGCGGCTACACCACCGCTCTGGCGGTTGGCGATTTGCTTTAAACCGCGTCCGGCTGGCAGAGCGCCCACGCCTCGTTAATTCGGTCGCGCAGGTCATTCTCCGGCACACCGTCGATCAACAGTTGCATGTGCCCCGGTCGGATCATGTTGAACTTTCGCAGGGCCGTCACGAAAGCGATGTCCTTTTGCCGTCGCGCCACCAGTTTACTGAACGCCAAATCATGCGGCTCGAGACACCAGCCAATCGCACCGCCGGTGTTGTCGTTGGTGAGTTTGATCAGCCGGTCTTCCCAGCCGGCCGGCAAGGTTGCAGTCTCGGGTGAGACACCATCCACCCAAAATCCGAAGGTTTGGTGAAACGGCGACAACTCGCCCAAGCTGCCGACCAAGTCTGGTGCGAGGTCGGGACGGTGGCGCGGGTAAACGTCCGCCTCAATGGATTCGCGCAACACGCGGGGTGCATCCGGAAACTTGCCCAAGATCGCCTGACTGCCGATCACGATAAACTCCGTCTCGCCCGTGACGCCTTTAGACGCCCGCAAGATGTGTTCGAGGTCGACGCGCTTCATATCGCTGAAGAATTTTCAGGCGTTCGTCTTGCGGCATGATGACGGCGAACGGACTGCTTTGTCGCATCCGCGTGGCTTCTTCACCCCGGTCCGCCAACACCTCCAGCACTCCAGTGAGTCCCCGCGATTGGATGAGATCAAGCCATTCGGTCAGTGCGTCCTTGGAATGGATGTCATAGTCTGGCTTGTCCAGAAAGCGTTGAATCCACGCAACCGCGAGATCGAGCTTGCTTGGGTCACGACGCAGCACATCCGCGATGACTTCATGCATCGCAAAATTCCGCTCATCAATGACCTCGTGCCAGTTCATGGGACAACAGTAGCCCAAGCTGCCCTGCCAACGCAAGCGCCAGCCGGCTGCTCCACGAGTTGTTTTCCCGGTCAGCCTCGGTATAATCCGCGCGCGATGGCGAGTTCCAGTTCTGACGGGTTGTCCCCGATGATGCAGCAGTACCGGCGCGTGAAGAATCAGATTCCCGCCGATGCGCTGTTGCTCTTTCGTCTCGGCGATTTCTACGAGATGTTTTTCGACGACGCCAAGACCTGTGCCGCTTTGCTCAACCTCACGCTCACCGCCCGCAACGGCACGCCGATGTGCGGTATTCCGCATCACGCCGCTGAGAATTACATCGGCAAGCTGTTGAAGCACGGCAAGAAGATCGCCATCTGCGACCAAATCGAAGAAGCCAAACCCGGCAAGCTCGTGCAGCGCGACGTGACGCAGATCCTCAGTCCCGGCACACATTTCGACGCGCATATCCTGGACGCCCAGCGGAATAATTTCCTGGCCGCCATTTGTGGGAGCGGCGTCCCCGCCGCGACCGGACAACCCCGGGCCATCGCGGCGGGGACGCCGCTCCCACAGAAACATTCGGCCACCATCGGCCTCGCGTTGATCGACCTCACAACCGGCGACTTCAAGGTCACCGAGTTATCATCACTCGAACAACTCCAGAACGAACTCACCCGTGTCAAACCGGCGGAGATTATTGTCCCAGCCGAGAAACAATCTGATTTCATCCTTCCGAATTCATCCTTCATCCTTTCCCCTTACGACGGCTGGACGTTCGAACGCGAGACGGCGTTCTTCACGTTGCGCGACCATTTCAAAGTCCAATCGCTCGACGGCTTCGGCGCGCGCGAGTTGACCGTCGGGATCGGTGCGGCCGGCGCGGCTCTGCATTATCTTCAGCAAGCATTGCGACGCAGTACCGGCCACATTCACCGGCTCAGCACGTACAACGTCAGCGATTACATGGTGCTTGATGCGGTGACGCAGCGGAATCTGGAGTTACTGGAAAGCAAACACTCGCTGATCGTTTGCCTCGACCGCACGAAAACACCAATGGGCGCGCGGTTGTTGCGCGAATGGGTGACGCATCCGTTGCGCGACGTGCCCGGTGTCTTGGCCCGGCAAGACGTGATCGCGAAGTTCTGTGACGAAGCGCACGTGCTGGCGGAATTTCGTGAACAACTGGCCGGCGTGCGCGATATGGAGCGGACATTGGCCCGGTTGAGCGTTGGGAACGGCAATGCCCGGGATTTGGTGGCGGTGAAAGAATCGCTCGGGGCGTTGCCGGGACTGCGGGAAACACTTGGTAGGAGCGACCTCCCGGTCGCGACCGGGAGGTCGCTCCTACAAGAGCTGGTTGCTCAAATCACCGAGCAACCGGGTCTCGTTGAACTCATCACACGTGCCATCGAGGAAGCGCCGCCGCTCACGGTCCGTGAAGGCGGGATGATCCGATTGTGCTTTTCCGCCGAACTCGACGAACTCAAACGCGCGATGTCCGACGGCAAGAATTGGATCGCCGCGCTCCAGCAACGCGAGATTGAACGGACCGGCATTCCTTCCCTGAAAGTCCGGTACACTTCCGTCTTCGGCTACTTCATTGAGATCACGAAGTCGCACCTCGCAAAAGTCCCGAACGATTACATCCGCAAGCAGACCGTCACGACCGGCGAGCGGTACTTCACGCCGGAGTTGAAGGAGATGGAGAATAAGATCCTCGGCGCAGAAGATAAATCGCATGCGATGGAGTACGAGCTGTTCTTGGAAGTTCGCAAGGCGGTCATCGAACAGTCCGCCGCGATTCAGCAATCCGCCGCCGCCATTGCCGCGCTCGACGCGTTGGCCGGTCTGGCCGAACTCGCGCGCCACCAGAATTATTGCCGGCCGACGATCAACGATGGCGACAAACTCGAATTTGTCGATGGCCGGCATCCGGTGCTGGAGCAGACGTTGATCGAGGAATGCTTCGTGCCGAATGACACGTTGCTCGATGCCCAGGAGAATCTCGTCTTGATCATCACCGGCCCGAACATGGCCGGCAAGAGTACGTACATCCGGCAAGTCGCGTTGCTGACGTTGATGGCGCAGATCGGGTCGTTCATCCCGGCGAAAAGCGCGACGGTTGGGTTGGTGGATCGCATCTTCACGCGCATCGGCGCTACGGACGATTTGTCGCGCGGCCAAAGCACGTTCCTCGTCGAGATGAACGAGACGGCCAACATTTTGAACAACGCCACCGGCAAGAGTCTCGTCATCCTCGACGAAATCGGCCGCGGCACGAGCACGTTCGACGGGCTCTCAATTGCGTGGGCGGTGGCCGAACATTTGCACAGCGTGGTGGGCGCGAAGACGCTGTTTGCGACGCATTATCACGAGCTGACGGAACTCGCGGTGACGCTGCCACGCGTGAAGAATTACAACGTCGCCGTTCGGGAGTGGCACGACCAAGTCATCTTCCTCCACAAGATTCTGCCCGGCGGCACCGACAAGAGTTATGGCATCCAAGTCGGCCGGCTCGCGGGCTTGCCGAAGACGGTGATTCAGCGCGCCAAGGAAGTGTTGGCAAATCTGGAAGTGGCCGAGCTATCGGCTGACGGCAAGCCCAAGATTGCGAAGTCGAAGAAACAGAGGTCCGAAGTCAAAGAAGCGCCGCAGATGTTTTTGTTTGGGGAGAAGACGAAGTCGTAGTCGTCAGATGCGGATGGGCAGCAGGACGAAGGGGATGCCTTGCCGGTAGAAACGGCGTTGGACGGTGAAGACGGTGTAGTTGTGCAGCCAACGCGAGGCGAAGGTGTCTTGCGGGAAAACGAGTTGGCCGCCGAAGAAGACGGCATTGTGGAATTTCTTGGTGATCCGCGGGGCAATCGCTTCGAGTTCCGCGACCACGTCGGTGCCGACGGAGTAGAAACATTCGGCGTATTTTCCATGGGCCTGCATGTGCACGACGTACCGGTCGAGTTCTTCAAGGCAATGCGTCCGCAACCGCTCGACTTCGTTCGAACCCTTGAAGTTGCCGGCATCGACCACGCCGACTTGGACGAAGACAAAATTTTTGAAGTGCCCGGCAAACACCCGCAGCACGGCGAGCAAGGTGTGCAGGCCGAGGCCATTGAAGCCGCTGACGAGAATGACGGCGGTCTTGCCGTTGGGGTCGCAGGGGATCTCGGTATCAGAATTGGTTTCGGTAATGGAGTCGATGGCTTCGACGAGGTCATCGAGCCGGCTCAGGAGCGAGCGCGTGTAATTGTAATGCCGGCGAATCAGCAGTGCCACCGCGACGAGGCTGCCGGTCAGGAGTAGGGTGATCCAGCCGCCATCGTGGAACTTGAGCACGATGACCGAGATCAGGATGCCGCTACACAGCACGAGGCCGACGCCGTTGACGGCGAGTTTCTTTTTCCAGGAGCCACCGGCGCGGCGTTCGTCCCACCAATGCCGGACCATCCCGAGCTGGGAGAGGACGAAGGTGACGAAGACGTTGATGCTGTAGAGCACAATGAGATATTTCACGTTGCCGTGGGTCAACCACATCACCAGGAAACCCGCGCCGCCCATCAGCAGGATGCCGTTTTGGGTGACGAGCCGGTCACTGAGTGTGGCGAACTTGGTGGGCATCCAGCGGTCGAGCGCCATGTTGGCCAGCACGCGCGGGCCGTCGAGGAAACCGGTTTGGGCGGCGACAAAGAGCAGGAGTGCCTCGGAGATCAGGGTGATGAGGACGAACCAGTGGGCGCCGGCCCCCCAGTTGGCGGTCATGGTCTCGAACAGGACGGCATTGAGGGTCTTGCCGGATTGGTGTTCCACGTGCAAGAGCAGGTAGGCAAACATGAGGCCGGTCGCCGTGAACGCCAGGGACGTGGCCATGTACATCATGGTGCGTTTGCCGGTCTGGACTTTGGGTTCGCGCAGGAGCGGGAGGCCGTTGCTGACGGCTTCGATGCCGGTATAGGTGCCGGCCCCGAGCGAGTAGGCGCGCAACATCAGGATGAACATGCCGACCAACCCGAGTTCGCTGTGGGCGGCTTGGACGTTTTGAACGGTGGCGTTGTAAACCTCCGGGAGGTTATCGAGGTGTGTGAAGAGCGCGTAGAGAATCACGAAGACGTGCGTCACGACGAACACAAGAAAGACCGGGATCAAGGGGACGACCGATTCTTTGACGCCGCGCATGTTGAGCAACGTCAACCCGAGCACGCCGATAATCGCGAAGCCGAGTTTGTAGTGCAGCAACCCCGCCGGCAGGAAGCTAAACAGCGCATCCGCGCCGCTGGCTACCGAGATGGTGATCGTCAACACATAGTCGATCAATAACGCGCACCCGGACACCATGCCAACCGTGGGCGAAAGCAGTTTGCTGGCGACGAGGTAGCCGCCGCCGCCGGTCGGAAAGTATTCAATAATCTGCGAATAACTCGCGCTGATGACGAACACGGTAATCGCCGACGCCAACCCGACGAAGATGGCGAGGTACGGATGCGACTGCAGTGCCAGAAACGCTTCTTCCGGGCCGTAGCACGACGACGACAATCCGTCGGCGCCCAAGCCAACCCACGCGAAAAAAGCAATCAGCGTCAGGTTGTGAAACACGGCCTTATCGTGGGGGCTAAGTGCCCGCCCGAAGAGGAGGGCCTTCGCGCGTTTCCACGGCGTCATCGCCGTCGGGATTTCATCATTCATATTATCTTCTCACTTGCCTACGAGGTTAGCTGACGGGCTCAGGTGGAGATTTCAATCGACCTGTCTCGACAACCTGTCGAGATTCGCCCCGTTACGACTCGGTTCCCCCGTTCCGCGCGTGCGCGCAGACTCGGCTGTAATAGCTGGCACGCTAGAGCAACCCACCCCCGTCGTCAACGGAGAAACAGCCACGCGACGACCGCGAAAATCGGCAGTAAAATCGGTAGTGAATATTTCGCGACGTAGCCAAAGAAGCTCGGGCACTTGACGCCGGCGCTCTCGGCGATGCTCTTGACCATGAAATTCGGGCCGTTGCCGATATACGTCATCGCGCCGAAAAATACCGAACCTAGCGAGACGGCGACGATGTATTGCGCCAACTCGGGGTGATTCAGGAAGTGCGTCACATTCGCCGGGACTTCCAACGACTCGTGTTGCAGGCCGAAGGCGGCGGTGAGGAAGTTCAGGTACGTCGGGGCGTTGTCGAGCACGCTGGAGAGCGCGCCGCTGCACCAGTAGAACTGCCGGACGGTCGTGATGCCGAGGTCGGCGGCGTGTTTTTCCAAGAGATCCAGCGCCGGCACCATCGTCGCGAAGATGCCGATGAAGAGGAACCCGACTTCTTTGACCGGGCCGAAGCTGAATTCATTTTCCTTGAGCGCATCCTTGTTGGCGAATTTGTAGGACAGCGCGGCCACTGCGACCATCAGCCCGGCAATCACCAGCGTCACGGTGTGTTGGTTGTAGGCCGCCAACCACTCGGCTTTTTGCACGAGCACCAAGCCGATGATGGCGAAGAGCCAGATGAAATTATGCGAGCCTTCCAATTCGACGCGGTCCTTCGTGGTCTTTTTTTCCGGCGGATGCCGGCGGAAGTTGAGCGTATCCATCACGAAGAAAATCGCCAGCAACAGGCCGACCGTCAGCAACCACGCGAACATCACGTTCGGTTTGGTCAGCAGCCAGAAGAACGGCACCCCTTTGAGATAGCCGAGAAACAACGGCGGATCACCGATGGGTGTCAGCGCGCCGCCGGTGTTGCTGACGATGAAAATGAAGAGCACGACTTGGTAAGGGGCGACCCGGTATTTGTTGATGCGCAGGAATGGCCGGATCAAAAGCATCGAGGCGCCGGTGGTGCCGATGAGGTTGGCGAGAATTGCGCCGAGAGCGAGCAGGCCGGTATTCACCGCGGGTGTCGAGCGGCCGGTCATGTTGATGTGAATGCCGCCGGCAATGACGAACAACGATCCGATTAACGCGATGAATCCGCAGTACTCCACCGCCGTCGTGCCCATCCGAGCGGCGTTGTGCAGCACGCCGAGGTAGTACAGGACGACGATCAAACCCAAACCGACAGAGACTTTCTGGTAGTTGTGTTCCCACCAGTGCTTGGCGACGAACGGCATTAAAGCAATCGCCAGCAACAGCAGCGCGAATGGCGCGACCATTGCCGGGTGCGGTTCCGGCGGGAGATTCATGGGGCGGAGCTTACCGGGATTGGAGCATTCGACGCAAGCGCCAGGAGAGCGGGACGATCAACGCAATAAACAATCCGCCGCTGACCCACCAGAGATTGGCGGCCGGCAACAGGAGTTGGATGGCCACCAAGCCGAGCATCAGCGCGGCGACACGGGTCATGCCGCCGGGCACGCGGGCGAGGCGGTTGTTGGCGGATTCGCGTTCGTACTTTTGCTGTGCGCGCCATTGCAGCCAGGTGAAACCGATGCCGAGGACGAGGCCGGCGAGAAGTCCGATAATTTCTGAAAAGTGCATAGTTGGTGTTTTCTGTTTGGCGTTGGGGGGCCAGGAATTGGACCTGGCCCCCGTGCCGGTTGGAGGAGGAGTTTAGACGGCGGCTTCGGCGCGTTCGCCGGTACGGATGCGGATGGCATCCTCGACCGGGAGGACGAAGATCTTCCCGTCACCAATCTTGCCGGTCTTCGCGGCCTTGACGATCGCCGCGACGGCATCGCTGAACTTGTCGTCGCCGACGACGATTTCGAGTTTGATTTTGGGAAGGAAGTCCACCGTGTATTCGCTGCCTCGGTAGATTTCGGTGTGGCCCTTCTGGCGGCCGAAGCCTTTGACTTCGGACACCGTCATGCCTTCGACCCCGATTTCCGCGAGGGCTTCTTTGACTTCTTCCAGTTTGAACGGTTTGATGATTGCTTCGATTTTTTTCATAGTGCGTTCTCCTTGTGCTTAGCTGGATTTCGATTTCGCCGCGGCGCCGTGCGCGTGGTCACGCGGGAACGGAGTTTCGGCTTCCTTGTCCATCACGAAGCCGTGATAGCCGTGGACGCCCATTTCGGGGATGTCCGAGCCTTCGATTTCGATGGCTTCTGTCGGGCGGTGTGTGCCGCCGGTCAGCGCGGCGACGAGCTTGTAGACGATCAAGCTCAACAAGCCGGTGATGATGAAGCAGCTCACAACGCCGATAGTCTGCGCCCAGAGTTGCGACATGCCGCCGCCGTAGAACAAGCCGATGACCTTGCCGGGGGTAGCATTCCAGCCTTCGCCGTATTTGCCGTCCGCGAACAAGCCGAGGGCGAGACAGCCCCAGGCGCCGTTGACGCCGTGGACGCTGATCGCACCCACCGGATCATCGATGCCGCGTTTGTCGAAGAAGAACACGCTCTCGACCACGAGCACGCCCGAGACGAGACCGATGATGCACGCGCCGGTGGAATCCACGAACGCGCACGGGGCGGTGATCGCCACGAGACCGGCGAGCAGACCGTTGCACATCATGGTTGGATCGGGTTTCTTCGTCTTGAACCACCACATATAGAGCGTGGTCGCCATCGCGGCGGTGGCCGAAGCCAACATCGTGTTGGTGGCCGCGACGCTGATGCGGAAGTCGCCGCCCGCCAGCGAGGAGCCGGCGTTGAACGAGAACCAGCAGAACGCGAGGATGAACGTGCCGAGAATAACCATCGGGACGTTGTGGGCCGGCAACGGATTGATGCTGCCGTCCTTGTTGTACTTGCCGAACCGCGGCCCGAGCAGCCAACAGAACACGAGCGCAATGACGCCGCCTTGCAAGTGAACGACCGAGCTGCCGGCGAAGTCCATCATGCCGTGACCGATGCCGAAGAGGTTGCCGAGTTGGGAGAGCCAGCCGCCGCCCCAGACCCAGTTACCGAACACCGGGTAGATGACTGAGCCGACGAAACAGCCGTAGAGTGTGAACGACGAGAACTTCCAGCGTTCCGCGCACGCGCCGGTCGGGATGGTTGCCGTCGTATCCATGAACACCATTTGGAACAGGAACAACGCGAACACCGCGACGTCATAGGAATCGCCCTGGAGGAAGAAGCCCTTCCAACCGAGCAAGCCGATGAACTTGTCGCCGATATGGAAACCGAGTTCGTTGTTCAACCCGGCGTAACCGCCGAGTGTTCCCATCGCGCCGAGGCCGCCGAACATAAAGGCGAACCCGCAGACGTAGAACCCGAGCATCCCGAGCGGATAGATCAGGAAGTTCATGGCCATCGTGTGCGCGGAGTTTTTCGCGCGACAGAGACCGGCTTCCACGATCGCGAACCCGGCTTGCATGAACATAACGCAGAACCCGGTAATCAAGGTCCAGACCAGGTTGATGGCGATCTTGGCGTGGCCCAGTTCCGCGGCCATTTCCGCCATGGTTGGCTCACCGGCTTTCGCGGCGGTGAGATTGCTGGCGTTGCCGGTGTTGGCGCCGGTTGGATCGGGGACAGGGGCTGCGGGTGCTGCGGCTGGTGCCGCCGCGGGCGCGTCTTCGCCCCAAACGGTGGTCAGAGGCCCGACGGCAACTAGTGCCATCAGCGCCAGGCCGAGCCAGGCAGTGCTTTTACGGATTGATTTCATTCTGATTTATTCTCCTGTGGGTTGGTTTGCTGGACATTAGAACGCGTAGCCGACGCCGATGTTGGCGAAGGAGTTGTTGTGCTGGCCAATGTCATTGAGCGAGTTCAAGGCAATCGATGTCTGCCAGCCCGCATGCACGTTCAACGCCGGGGTGATCGCGAAGGTGATCGACGGGCCAAACAGGATGTCATTCCAGTTCACATTCGACTGCGTCGCGCGGGAGTTGTAACCGAAGTCGATCCCGAGCTGCGCCATACCGGTGATGGTGAGTTTGCCGTCTTCCAGCTTCACGTACTTGCTGATGTCGTAGGTGTGGGTGACGCCAACCACGCCGTAGCCGGCATTGAACTCATCGATGTCCCAGTTGAGGGCGATGTAAGGATTGAAGTAGGACACATAGGTGACTTTGCCGTAGATTTCCCAGGTGTCGGCACCGGAGTTGCCATCTGGATAGAGGTAGTAGAGGGCGCCGGCAGTCAACGCCAGCTTGCCGTCGAGCACCGTCTGCGTCCAATCAGCCCCGATATCAGCTTCTTGGTACCAGGTGTTGTTGGGGGAGTCGCTGTCGCCGTAATAGCCGTAGTAATACGCGGTCAGTCCCTTCCATTTGCCGACCACTGACGGGACAAACACCGGATCATTACCGAGTAAGTCGACTCCGCGAAAGATGTATTCGCTGAAATAGTCTGCCCCAACCGCCACGCTCCACTCTTTTGCGGGCTCAGGCGCGGCAGCGGCTGCGGGGGCCGCTTCGGGTGCCTTTGCAGTGGCATCGGCCGCTTGATCTGCGCGGGCGATGCCGGCCTGAGCCAGGACCAACGCGCAGAATGTGATTTTTAATAGATGACGCTTCATGTAGTCTCCAAGGATGTTTGTTGTTGTTTTTTCGAACGTACCTTACCCGTGCCAGCCTTATGCAACGGTCATGCCATGCCGGCTGGCGGTTGGGTTTAACTCACTGGTTCGGAGCGGGTTCAAGATTTTCAACCCCCGCCGGAAGTGCTCGGTATCGCGGCTGTTGCTAAGCACCGTGGTCAAATCGCGACAGGCGCCGGGTCGCGTGTCGGGAGGGCGAGGCTCCCGCCGAGCCGTTCGGCCGGCATGGCTCGCCGGGAGGCTCGCCCTCCCGCGAACAACCGGAGGCTCGTAGCCGGTATGTTTCTGCGCCAAAATTGGCGGGAAAATCTCGCCGCAGCCGGCCGCGGATTCCAGTGGCTGCTGATTCTGTTGCCCATGGCAGCGCTCATCGGGACGGCGTGTGCCGGTTTCCTGTGGAGCTTGGACGTGGTCACGAACTGGTTCTGGCAATACAAATGGCTGCTCTTCTTCCTCCCGGTCGCGGGCGTGGCGGTGGGGTTCGTCTATCACTGGCTCGGCCGGTCGGTCGAAGGCGGCAATAACTTGATCCTCGATCAAATTCACACCCCCGGCGGCGGCGTGCCGCGACGGATGGCGCCGTTGATTCTGTTCGGGACGGTGGTCACTCATTTGTTTGGCGGCTCGGCTGGCCGCGAAGGCACGGCGGTGCAGATGGGCGGCAGCATCGCGAGCGGCTGCGGCCGGCTGGCGCGCTTGAAGTCGCCGGAGATGCGGATTTTACTGATGGCCGGCGTGGCCGCCGGCTTCGGCGCGGTGTTCGGTACCCCGCTGGCCGGGGCGGTGTTCGCGCTCGAAGTATTAATGATCGGCTCGGTGAAATACGAGGCGTTGCTGCCGTGTTTCATTGCCGCCGTCGTTGCCGACTGGTCGTGCCAGGCCTGGAACATCCATCACACCGTCTATCGCATCACGTTCCCGAGTGAAACAGTCTTCAAACTGGATTGGCTGTTGCTCGGCAAAGTGGCCATCGCCGCGGCGGTGTTCGGTCTCATTAGCTCGGTCTTCTCTGAATTGTCACACCGGCTGCATGCATTCTTCAAAAAGATCTGCCCGTATGCGCCACTCCGCCCGGCCATCGGCGGCGCGCTGGTCATCGGACTGGTGTATCTCGCCGGCACGCGCGACTACCTCGGCTTGGGCATCAACTCCCCCGATCCGACCGGTGTGAGCATTGTCCATTTCTTCACGCAGCCGACAATCCATCCGGGGAGTTGGGCCTGGAAGATTGTCTTCACGGTGGTGACGTTGAGTTGCGGATTCAAAGGCGGCGAAGTCACGCCGTTATTCTTCATCGGCGCGGCGCTCGGCAACGCGCTCGCCGGTCTGCTGGGCGCGCCGCCCGACCTGTTTGCGGCGCTCGGCTTCGTTGCCGTCTTTGCCGGCGCCGCCAACACGCCGCTCGCGTGCACGATCATGGGCATCGAACTCTTCGGTGCCGGTCACACGATCTACATTGCCGCCGCGTGTTTCCTGGCCTACCTGTTCAGCGGTCACTCCGGCATCTATCTCTCCCAACGCATCGCGGCCCCAGAAGGCCATCAGCGCACCCTCCGCGACATTCGCGACCGCGAGAGTTGACTCAGGCTTGTCGTTCGCGGGCCTGCCGACTACACTGCGCCGCATGGTTTTGGATTCCGCTCCCGTGACACCCGCCACGTTTGAATCGTTTGCGAGGGAACTCAGCCGATTGATCGCCATTTTCGAGCGCAATCTGACCGAGTTCAAAAGTGCCGGCTACGTTGAAGCCCAGCTCCGCGACGATTTTCTCAATCCGTTCTTTCGCGCCCTCGGCTGGGATTTGGAGAACCGCGCCGGCCTCATTCAGCCCGAGCGCGAAGTCGAGATCGAGAGCCGGACCCAGATCCAAGGCCGCCAGAAACGCGCTGACTATCTTTTCCGCGCCGACAAGCGCGACCGGTTTGTCTGCGAAGCGAAGAAACCCGCCGAAGAACTTCAAGCCAAGTATGCCTTCCAGGCCAAACGCTACGCGTGGAACAAAGGCCTCCCGCTCGCCGTCCTCACCGATTTCGAGGAACTGAAAATCTACATCGTCGGCGGCAAGCCCCACTTGGACGAACCGCAAGTCGGCGAATGGCGGACGTACCACTTCAAAAAATACCCGTTGGTCGCCCAAGAGCTTTGGAATCTGCTCGCCCGGGATAAAGTCGCCGCCGGCAGCATTGACCAACTCATCGAATCCCTTCCGAAGAAGAAGACCACCGGCCCGGGGCGTGCCAAGCAACAATGGCTCATCAAGCCCGATCGCTCCCGCGCGCTTGATACCGATTTTCTCGAATTCCTCGAAGAAGCCCGCCGCGAACTCGCCCAAGACCTCCTCAAACACAACGACCGCGACGAGCTGCTCGCCGACAACCAACTCAACGAGGCCGTCCAACACATCCTCGACCGCATCCTCTTTCTCCGCATCTGCGAAGACCGCGACATTGATACCGGCGAATTCCTTCAGTCCATCGTCGATAAGTGGCGCAAGAACACCGGCAAGGAAACTGGCCTGCGGGCCCACCAACAACCGCTGGAAATCCACGAACCACCGCCGCCCGCGGGCTATGGTGCGGCCGGCATCCGGGCGCCGAAAGATTCCCTCTGGCGCGTCGTCGTCCGCCACTTCCGCGCGCTGGATCGTCGCCCGCCATCGCACGTCCCGTTCTTCAACGGCAACCTCTTCAAACTGCACGCCAGCGAAAATCTGATCGTCGGCGACGAATGGCTGGCCGGGTTCATCAGCGACCTCAGCGATGACGAATCGCCCTATCTTTTCAACGTCATCCCCGTCGAAATCCTTGGTAGCGTTTACGAACGCTTCCTCGGCAACGTCCTCCGGGTCCGGGGCCGCGGTGTCGAACTCGAACCCAAGCCCGAAGTCCGCAAAGCCGGTGGCGTCTATTACACCCCGCGCTACATCGTCAACTACATCGTCGAACAGACCGTCGGCAAGTTGTTGGATGATATTGCCACTCCGCAAAGTGGGAGCGGCCTCAGTGCCGCGACAGCTCCTGAAGCAGGGAAAAAAATCGCGGCGCAAAGGCCGCTCCCACATTCCAGCCCGGCGACCCCCACACTCAAAGACTTCGAGAAGCACACCCAAGCCTTGCGCCTCCTCGATCCCGCCTGCGGTTCCGGTTCATTCCTCATCCGCGCCTTCGAGCGCGTCTGCGAACATTGGCAACGCCGCCTCACCGCCGACCTGCCGCCGAAACCCGGTAGGGACGGCTCGCCGAGCCGTCCGCCTTCCGAATCCGCCCGCGCCGCCTGGGAAAAGAAACACCGGCAACTCTGCTGGGTCGATGCCGAGACCGGCGACGTGCATCTCACCGTCAGCCTCAAGCGGCAAATCCTCACCCAAAACATCTACGGCGTCGATCTCGACAGCGGCGCGGTCGAAGTCACGCAGCTCTCTCTCTACCTCAAGATGCTCGAGAACGAGAACCGCACCACGCTCCAACTCCAGCGCGAACTCTTACCGGAGGAGAACGTCGCGCTCCTGCCGCCGTTGCAGGACAACATCAAATGCGGCAACTCGCTCATCGCCTCCGATTTCTCGATGATGGCCGAAGACCTCGTGCGCGTTAACGCCTTCGACTGGCCTGTCGGATTCCCGGCCATCATGAAAGGCGGTGGGTTTGATGCGGTGGTCGGCAATCCGCCGTATGTCTATGGACGTGATTGGGCTGCTCTCGGTATTGACGACTCTCAGAAAACGTACTTCTCTGAGAATTATACCGCTTCACCGTATCAACTCGATATGTTCTCGCTATTCATGGAGCGGTGTATGCAGTTAGCAAAAGGAACTGGGAGAATCGGTCAAATTGTCCCGAATGTTTGGCTCACCAATCGGTACTCCGAGACCACGCGCGCCTTTCTCTTCCGCACTTGCGGACAAATTAAACTGACTGCACCTCCATCGGATGTTTTCGACGGTATAGTGGTTGATACGATCATCTACACTGGAGTGAAGAATGCCGTGAGTACATCGTTTCGCCTCGCCAAAATTTCGAAAGATTCTCTTAGCGAGATTGGAGACTTCGATACCAGCGACTATGCAGATGGCAAGACTCCAATCACGACTAACTCCAGTAAAAAGGAAATTGCACTTGCTCAAAAACTCATTCGCTCTTTTGTTGCGCTTGGAACGATCTCCGAAATGACACGTGGAGTTCATCCCTACAGAGCGGATGGATTTGGAAAATCTGCCTACGGGTCAGGACTCCAAACACAGCGCGATGTAGATGAAAGACCATATCACTCTTCCACGTTCAAGAAAGGTTATCGGCCATTCATTTATGGGAAGGATTTGAAGCGATTTGAGCCGCCAGTAGCAAATGACCACGTCAAGTATGGGGAATGGCTCGCAGAACCAAGAGTTCCGAAATTCTTTGACGGCCCGCGGATTTATTCCCGAAAGATACTCTCAGATCGTTTAGTCGCTACATATGAAGAAACCAACAGTGTTGCCGACCAGCAGGTTTACATCACCAAGATTACTGACCAAAAGTTTTCGACCAAATATGTTCTTGGTGTTTTGGGTGGCAAAGCCGTTGCGTTTTTCATCAGAACACATTTTGATGAAGTGACCCAAGCATTCCCGCAAATCAAAGTTTCACAGCTCCGAGAAATTCCTATTCCTCCCGCCGGTAAAACCCAGCATGACAAGTTGGTGGGGCTGGTGGAGAAGATGTTGGTGTTGACGCCGAAGCTGCGGGCGGCGCAGACGGACAAAGACCGCGCGACGTTGCAGAATGCCGTGACCGCCACTGACCGGCAGATTGATCAACTCGTCTATGAACTCTATGACCTCACGCCCGAAGAAATCGCCCTCGTCGAAGGGGCGGTGTAAGCGCACAGTGACGAAGTGTTGTAGCGGCGCTTCTGTGAAGCGCCGAGCCGTACCGTCTAACAGAAAATCGGCGTTTGACACAAACGCCGCTACAACGGTACGGCGTAACTTACGCGCCACGTATCGCGCGTGGCGTTCTTCGCTGCGGACGGCGCTGGAACGCGACACGTTGCTCTGTCCAGAAGCGATTGCGGACAGCGTCGCCGCCGAAGCGAGCCGGTATCTCGGCGTCGAGTTGCCGGCGGACTTTCCGGCGCGGCTGGCGGCCAAAGCGTATTACCTGTACCCGCGCCACCGCCATTTTCACGCCGTGTTGAACCGGCCTGGCAATCGCGGACGAGACAACCTCTACGTGTACATGCGCCATTGGACAGCGGGTTGGCTCAAGCGCGAACGTTTTGCGCTCTACAAGAAACTGCCGTGGGAATATGCCTTGGGAAGACGCCTGCCCTCCGGTAAAATGCGTGCATGATTTCTCTCTTCGAGCGGGCCCAGCTCTACGGCGACCGGCGGGCTATCATCGCCGCGGAGGGAACTTTCTCGTACCGGCAATTGCTCGAAGTCTCGGCCGGCGTCGCCGGACGATTGCTTGCCGGCGCGGCTGATTTACGCGAAGCCCGGGTGGCGTTTCTTGTTCCGTCCGGTTGGCATTATGTGACGACGCAATGGGGCGTCTGGCGGGCCGGTGGGATTGCGGTGCCGTTGTGTACGCAACACCCGGCTCCGGAGTTGGAGTATGCGCTCACGGATTCGCAAGCGAGCATCGTCGTGGCGCATCCGCAGTTTGAAGATCGGTTGCGGCCACTTGCGCAGAAGCTTGGGTTGCGGTTTCTGCGGACCGATGACCTTGGAGTGCGGCGGCTTGACGCCGCCTTTCAGTTCGATCCGGGCCAACGGCAAAGCGGCGTCAAGCCGCCGCACTCCAAATTACCGGAACTTTCTCCCAAGCGCCGCGCGATGATGGTCTACACCAGCGGCACGACGAGCAAACCGAAAGCCGTCGTGACGACGCACGCCAACCTCGAAGCGCAGATTTCCAGTCTCGTCACGGCGTGGGAATGGACAAAGAACGATCACATTCTGCATGTCTTACCGCTGCATCACGTCCACGGGATTGTGAATGTGTTGCTGTGCGCGTTGTCGGCTGGGGCGACGTGCGAGATGTTGCCGGAGTTTGATGCGGAAAAAGTCTGGGAGCGATTGGTGGCACCTGAGTTGACGCTTTTCATGGCGGTGCCGACGGTTTATTCGCGACTCGCGGCGAAACCGCGCGCCGGTGATTACCGGCATATTCGACTGATGGTCTGTGGTTCGGCGGCGTTGCCGGTGAGTGTGCTCGAACGGTGGCGGGAACTGACCGGCCACACCCTGCTCGAACGCTACGGCATGACGGAGACCGGCATGATTCTGTCGAATCCGTTGCATGGCGAACGCCGACCGGGTTACGTCGGGACGGAGTTGCCGGGGATTGAAGTGAAACTCGTCGGCGATCCGGCTGAGATCTGGGTGCGCGGGCTGGGCGTGTTTCGTGAATACTGGAACAAACCCGAGGCGACCGCGGCGGCCTTTCGTGATGGGTGGTTTCTGACCGGTGACGTGGCGGTGTTGGAGAAGGGGATGTACCGGATGTTGGGGCGCAGTTCCATCGACATCATCAAGACCGGTGGCTACAAGGTGTCGGCATTGGAGATCGAGGAAGTGTTGCGTGAACATCCGGCGATCAAGGAATGCGCGGTTGTCGGCGTGCCGGACCCGGAGTGGGGCGAGCGCGTTTGCGTGGCGATCGTTGGCAAGCTGACGCTGGAAGAATTGCGTGAGTGGGCGAAGCAACGGCTGGCGACGTACAAGGTACCGTCGCGGTTGGCCGTAATGGATTCGCTCCCGCGCAACACGATGGGCAAAGTCATGAAGCCGGAGTTAGTGAAACAACTACTGTAGCCGAAGCGTGAGCTTCGGTCGCCCGATCTCCTTCGCGAAGACCGAAGCTCACGCTTCGGCTACAGGTCGGCCGACAGCATCGTTACCGGAGTAACCGGCTCACCAGCGGCGCGAGATCGGTGGCGGTGACCTGGTCCGGTAAGCCGAGGTCTTCCTGGGTCAACAATACCGCCCAATCGCGTGGGTCGTCACCGACACGGCCGTGCGATCCTTTGACCAACGCCGGGTTTGTGCCGGTCGCGAGCTTGAACGTGCGCGCCATTCGTCCGTAATCAAACCACAGCTCGCACGGGTCGTAGCCGGGCTTGCGATGGATGTCCACGGTGTACGCAAACTCCGGGGCTTTGTTCCAGTCTTCCCACCAATAGTAAGCGAACCATTTGTCTGCCGGTGCGACGGCGATGAGTTCGCCGGCGCGGGGGTGGGCCAGCGTCGTGAATTCGACGCCGGGCAAGGCAGCCCGGGCGGCGTCGAGTTTGCCGGGTTTGCAGTAGATGTGGGCGAGTTGGTGATCGACCATCGCGAAGGCGTCGCTCAATTCGTAATCGAGATATTCTTTGCCGGCAATCTCCCGGCACCGTAGCAGGCCGGCAGCGCGGAGTTGCCGGTTGGGGTAGAGCGCGCCGGTAACGGGCGTGAGCGCGTATTCGGAACAGATGATCACGGTGGCATCGCGGAACTCCTGTAAAAGTTCGCCGACGAGGGTATCGATTTCACGGAGAGCCGCCGGTTGAGATGGGCCGAACTTTTGCGAGGAGTAATCGAGGTGCGGCAGGTAGACGAGCATCAGGTCGGGTCGTTCGTGCCGGTAGGTCCACTTTGCGGCGTCGGCGATCCAGCGGCTGGAGCCGAGGCCGGCAACTGGGCCCCAGTAGTGTTGTAATTTGAAGTCGCCGATCGCGGCGGCCAGGCGTTCGTAGTAGCCGGCGGGTTTCGAGTAGCACCATTGCAGGAGACCGGAGTCGAGATGCAGCGGACGCGGGGTGACGACGATGTCGGCGTTGATGAACATCGAGTTTTGCCAGAAGAGCACGGCGGTTTTCTTGCCGGGGAGCAGGTCCCAGAGGCGCGGGGCTTGGACGAGCGCGGCGGGTTGTTCCCAGAATTTGACCTCGTAGGTGTCGCGGTCGAAGTAGCCGTTGGCGATGATGCCGTGGGCGCTGGGGGGCTTGCCGGAGAGGAGCGTGGCTTGCATGGAGCAGGTCACGGCCGGGAAGGTTGGGCGCATGGGCCGGCATTTGAACCGAGCGAGATTGGGGATCAGGTCCGGTCGCTCGAAATGCCGGGGGGACAGGCCGACAACGTTTAAGATGATGACGGGTTTATTCATGTCATGGGCAGCAGTTTGCTGAGGGCGATAGCCGGGATGAGGAGTAAGAGCAAGAATGGATTGCCGGCGAGTGCGGCGTCGACGACGATGATGCCGAGGAGGAGACGTTTCACGGTGACGCGGACGGCGGGGTTGATGACTTCGCTGCGGGCGATGAATGTGAGGACGGCGACGTAGACGCCGAGAATGGCCGGGGCGTACCAGAGGCGTGGGGGACAGCAGCGCATGCCGAGGAGGAAGTTGGCGAATCGGCAGGTGCCGAGCGCGAGGGGGCCGAGCAGGGCGAAGCGTTTGGCCCAGGCGTTGTAGAAGAAGGTCATACCGGCGATGAAGGTGGCGATGCCGAGGGCGACCATGCTGACGATGGCCGCGCAAGCGAGGCCGGTGAGCATTAGGATGGTGCCGAGGATCCAGGCGGTGCGGAGTGAGATGTCGCCGCGGGGGAGGGGGCGTTCGGGGCGTTCCCGGCAATCGAGCCGGTAATCGAAGCAGTCGTTGAGGACGATGCCGCCGGTGTAGAGGCCGGCTGAGGCGGCGACGAGGAGGAGGACGTGCCACGCGGGTTCGCCTCCGCCGACGAGGAGCCAGCCGGCCAGCGGGTCGGCGATGGCGGTGAAGAGGTTGGGGAGGCGCAGGAGTTGGGCGTAGGTGCGGAGTGTGGCTGACACGGGCGAACATTCGCAAATCCCGCTTGCGTGGGAAAGGTTTTTCACTCATCTTGGCGCGGCAAAAATTGGGAGATTCAAATGGAAGAATTGACGTGTACAAATTGTAATTGTGATGTGGATGAAGCGGAGTTGAAGAGCAACAACCTCCGGTGCCCGACGTGTGGCTTTGATATGAGCGACGCGAATGATAAAGACATTCTCGACGAGGAAGAGGGAGACGAGGATGAGGATGCCGTGGATAAGTCGACCGAGGATGACGAGGACGAGGACGAAGACGAAGAGTGAGTTTTGGAAATTTGTGCTCCCTCAACTATGTTGATTGAATCGATTGAGGCTGGTTTGGCGGCGACGAATGGGTACGTCGTGGCTGACCGGCCGGGTGGGCAGGCGGTCATCATCGACGCGCCGCAAGGGGCCGCCGGCGCGCTGGTGGCTCAGGCTCAGGCGTGGCAGGCGCCGGTGAGGTATTTGCTCAATACGCACGCGCATTGGGATCATTACTGGGACAATGCGGCGATCTTGCGGTTGACGGGGGCGAAGTTTGGGATTCACCAGGATAGCGCGCCGTGGTTGAAGATTCCGCAGGCGCGCTTGATGGGGATTGACGAGGAGATTGAGCCGAGCACGCCGGATTTCTTTTTGGAGGAAGGGGCGTCGCTCGTGGTGGGGGATTTGAAATTTGAGATTCTGAATTGTCCCGGTCATTGTCCCGGCAGCGCGGTGTTGTTTGAGCGCCGGGAACGCGTGGCGTTTGTCGGGGACGTGCTGTTTGCCGGTTCGATCGGGCGGACGGATTTGCCGGGTGGGGACCACGAATTGTTGTTGGCCGGGATTCGCCAGAAGCTGTTGCCGTTGGGGGATGACGTGCGCGTTTTCTCCGGCCACGGCCCGGTAACGACCCTCGGCGCGGAGCGCCGGACGAACCCGTTCTTGCAAGACTGACCTGCGTTTGGGCCTTATAAATCAATGGTTGCATGCGGAAAACTGCTTTGGTAGTTATTCGCTCGGATTCAAAGTTTAACCAATCAAGGAGAAACGAATACACATGGCTAAGAAGCTCAGTAAGTCCGCAACACTCAGCACGCTGTCCGCGAAAACGGGTCTGTCCAAGAAGCAGGTCGGTCAACTCATTGATGAATTGATCGCGCTGGCCTACAAGGAAGCGAAGAACAGTTTCACGATCCCCGGACTCGGCAAGCTCGTGTTGGTGAATCGTAAAGCGCGGATCGGTCGCAACCCGGCCACCGGCGCGTCGATTAATATCCCGGCGAAGCGCGTGGTGAAGTTCCGCATCGCGAAAGCCGCCAAGGATGCGATCCTCGGCTAAGTCGTAACGATTTCTGACGAAATCAAACGGGCGTCCCGAAGAATTGGGACGCCCGTTCTGTTTTTGATTGGCGCCAGCAGCCGCTACAACTACTGCACGGACTTCTTCGTGAAGGCCGTGATGTTCTGGATGCCGGCGACGCGGGCGGCGTCGACCACGCTCACGATAGTGCCGTAGCTGGCATTCTTATCGGCGGACAGTTCGATGATGACGGCCGGGTTCTTGGCCTTCGCCGCCTGCAAAATCTTTTCGAGTTGGCCGGCGGGGGTCTTCTCTTTGTCGAGATAGATCGCACCGTCGGCGGCGACGGTGATGCGGAGTTGATTGGATTTCTCCTTGCCCACGGCCTCGGCGGACTTCGCTTCGGGGAGGGAAAGTTTGACGCCCGCCGGCTGTTGCGACGCCACACGGAACGTCGAGGTGGCGATGAAGAAAATCAGCAGGATGAAGAGCACGTCCACCAGATTGATGATCCGGATCCGCGGGACGAATGGCGACTTGGTGGGCTCGAAGATACGCATGGCTTAGGGGTACAACCGGGTCAGCAATTCGTCGATGTGTCGTTCCATTTCCAACACGAGCATTTCGATGCGGCGCCGCAGATACATGTAGGCGATCAGGGCCGGGATCGAAATCGACAAGCCGGTAAACGTGGCGATGAGCGACTCCGAGATGCCGGACGAGATGAGCTTCGGATCGCTGAGGCCGAGGTTGGCCACGTCGGCGAACAGATGGAGCATGCCGTTGACGGTGCCGAGGAGGCCGAGCAGCGGCCCGAGTTCCGCGATCAACCCGAGCGTCGTCAAGCCGCGTTCCATCCGCCCGACGGCTTGCCGGGCGAGCGCCTGAACGGCTTCGATGTTTTCCGTCTTGTTCAACGTCGCGTGATCGAACGCGACCCGCGTCAACTCGCTGAGCACGGACGGATCGTTTTCCGTCAACGTCTTCAACACGGCGGTCGTTTCCTTATCCGAACCGCGTTTGGCCAGCACATTGGCGACTGTGGCCGGGATGATGCGTTGCCGGCGCAAGGCCCAGCAGCGCTCTAAAATGATCGCCACGCCGGCCACCGAACAGACCAGCAGCGGCCACATGACGAATCCACCGTGTTGAAACCAATCAGGCATCGCAAACCTCCAGTTTAATAATAGAAAGTGAAACTAACCTCGCGCGCGTCGTCGCCAATCAAATTGCGCAGCATGTCCGGCAACGGTGTGAACGGCGCTGAATCTACAATCGCTTTCTCGCAAAACAACCCCAAAATCTCGCCGGCCGTGTTCTCCGAGATGGCCAGCTTCGTCACCGAGCCATCGGCCGCCAGATTAAACTTGAGCGTGACCTGGCCGGCGCGCTCATACAAACCGTTCTTCTCGATCAACGCATACCAGCGGCTCTGCACCGCGCGAATCAGCGCCTTGTCGTACGCGCCAAACGGACTGCCGGCCACATTAAACGCGGCCACGCCGATACGCGACACGCCCGTCGCTCGCAAATTCGACTTCAACGTCGCGATCTCGCGACTCGATCCGGCGCCGGGCGAGGCGGGCGGCATCGGTTCGACCGGCGGCGCGGCCGGCGTTGGGGGCAAGACGGGCGCAACCGGTTTCTCCAGCAGCGCGACCTTCTTCTCTTCGATCACTTTGAAACCTTCCTCGGCCAACTTCTTCGGCGGCGGCTCCGGCTTAGGCGCCGGCGGTGCGACCGGCCGGGGTGGAGCAACCGGTGGCGCCGCCGGTCGGGGCGGCGGCGCGCCGGATGACGGCACGACATTATCCGTGGCCATCATCCGCGTCTCTTTGCCCTCCAAGAACGGCGTGTCGCCGACTTTGTCGGTTGGATTCTTCAGGTTCGCCGCAGTGGTCGAGCGGTCGGAGTAAAAACGCGCATCCTTCGGCTCGGCGCCGGTCGCTTGCGTGTCGTCGGTTTCGATGAAGGCCCGGTTCTCCTTCGGTTTTTGTTCCGGGGGGGCCTCGATGAATGTGATTGTCGGTGTCATGGGCCGGGGCGCGACCGGCCGTGGGGCTTGTTCCAGCATTGAGATCACCGGCTTGAAGAGTGAAAACTTCGCCAACACCCCCCGGTACTGCCAAGTCAGAAAGGCTGCGGCATGGATCAGCAAGGAAACTAACAGCGCCACTTCGACCGTCGCGCGGTCGCGGGCGACGGGGGTTGAGCTGGCGCGGGTCGGTGGCATGACATGGCGAGCATATACGCGAGACCGGTAGTGTGCGCAATAGCGGTTTAGCCTCGGCAATGTTCCAGAGCACTCCCCCAACACTGCTTACCGGTGCCGACTTTGGACTCGGTACTGGCGGGGACTGCAGCGACAGACCTTTTGAAACGCGTCGTAGAACCGACTCGCCGACCCGAAACCGGCCTCGAGCGCAATATCCACGATCTTCTGATCCGTCGTCAGCAGCAACCGTTGCGCGTGCGCGACGCGGAGGCGGATCACGTAATCCCACAAACTCATACCGGTGCTGCGGCTAAATAATTGCATGACGTAGTTCGGATGCCGGCCCACGCCGCCGGCAATCTGCGCCACCGTCAGTTCCTCCCGGTAGTGCTCGCCGACGTACCGGGTCACGCGTTCCACCGTCCCGCCGCTATGAGTCGCGCCGGCGCGCCGCCCCTTCATCGCCAACGCCAACCGGCGCACTCGCGCTTCGAGTTCCAGCAACACAATTCGCCGCGCGGCGGCGGAGCGGGTCTTGAAGTCGTTCACCCACCGGGTCAATAGTGGCCGGTCAAACGGTTGCACCGTCGCTTCCTCAACCAACTCCCCGCGCAGCAGCCGTTCAGTCAGTGCGACCGGCAACTGCCATTCGAGAACCATCCGCAACGGAATCGTAACCCAGATGAACTCCGTCCCGCGCTGCGCACGAACCAACTGATGCGGCGCGCCGCCCCAGAGGATCGCGAGGCGGTTCAGCGTCAGCGCGCGAAATCCGCCGGCCATAAAATACGTCGCCGCGCCCGTCACGAGCAGGTTCAACTCCACCTCGCTATGCGAATGCGCCACGCCCATCGGGGTGGCTAAGTCGCGCCAAGCCTGAAAGCCGTATTCCATACTGCCCAACAGCCTAGCTTAGGATCTAGGAGAAATACGAAGTATTTCGAGAGGACTGGCCAGTATTGTTGATATATAAATGCCACATGACCACACCAAAACAACCGACTGCGCTCGACGATTTCCTGTTCGATCTGCGCGGCTATCTGATTCTCGAAAATGCCGTCGCCCCCGATTTGCTGGCGCGGCTCAACCTCGCATTCGACAATTTTCCCACTCTGCCGGTCGGCGGCTGGTGGGGCAATGCGCACCGCCGCGATTATACCGATGCGACCGGGTTCGAGCTTCACAACTGCGTCGAAGCCGGCGCGCCTTTCGAGGAGCTGATCGATCATCCGAGTTGGATCAACTACGTCCGCCGGTATGCCGGCGAGCAAGATTCCTACGTCGAAGGCTTGTTCATCGACGAATGCATCGCCTCGAAGCGCAACGCGGGCGGCCATCACCCGGCGCACTCCGGTGGTTTCCACGGCGCAATCCGCGGCGCGTACGGCTACAAGAACGGCGTGTTCCGCTGTGGCCAGGTGAACATCATCGTTGCGCTGGCCGACATCGGCCCCGGCGACGGTCCGACGATGGTCGTCCCCGGCAGCCACAAATCCAACTTCCCGCATCCCATGATTGGCGACTATGGTCGTGGTGACCGGATGGACAATCTCGAAGGCGCGATGCCGGTATACCTGAAAGCCGGCGCCGCGGTGCTCTTCGTGGACGGCATCATTCATGGTGGCAGCAGTCGCACTAATCCGGTTGGCGAACGCCGCGTCACCATCTACCGGTATGGCCCGCTCTGGGGCGCGTCCCGGTTTGGCTACGAATACTCGCCGGCGTTGCTTGCCCGATTGACGCCCGAGCGGCGCAAGATTCTGCAACCCGTCGCGCCCATCCGTCCCCAATGAAATTCAAACCCGATTTCGCAACCACTGCCGCCCGATTCGAGGCGTGGTGGCGCGGCGAAGTTATGGATCGTCCGCCGGTCACACTGGCCGTACAACCGACCCAGCCCTACCGCGGGCCGGTATCCCAGCATGCGACATTGCGCGAGCGTTGGCTGGATGCTGAGTTTCAAGTTGCCACCGCGATTGCGCGGATGGAGCAAACTGATTACCTCGGCGACAGCCTGCCGATCTTTTTCTCGAACATCGGGCCGGAGATTACCGCGACGCTGCTCGGGTGCGAACTGGAGTTTGGCGAGCACACGAGTTGGTCGAAGCCGGTGGTGCACGAAGCCGGGCAATGGGAAGAAATCATCGCACGCCCGCCAGACTTTCAAAATGTCTACTGGCAGACGATGGAGCGCGCCACCGCGCTCGCGCGCGACCGGTGCGACGACCGGTATCTGGTCGGCATCACCGACTTGCACGACAGCTTCGACATGCTGGCCGGCTTGCGTGACCCGCAGCAGTTGTGCGTGGACTTGCTCGACTGCCCGGAGTTGGTGCGACGCGTCGCGGTACATGCCGCGCACGTTTTCGCGCAGGCGTTTGACCGGTGTTACAAGCCTGGCGCGGGCTCGACTTGTTGGACTCCGTTTTATCATGCCGGGCCGGCGTATGTACCGAGCTGTGATTTCTGGTGCATGATCGCCCCCGAACTGGCGCGCGACCTGGTCGTGCCGACCAAACACATCGAGATGGCCGCACTCGAACGCAGCATTTTCCACCTCGACGGCCCGCAGGCTTTGAAGCATCTCGACACGACGCTGACGTTGCCGGGGTTGACGGCGTTGCAGTGGGTGTATGGCGCAGGGCAAGGCCCGGCAGCGCGGTGGCTCGACGTTTACCGGCGCGCGCTGGCGGCCGGGAAGAGCGTGCAAGTGATCGCGGAAACACCGGCCGATGCGTTCGCCGTTCTCGACGCGCTCGGACCGCGCGGCGTCTGGTTCACCGTGGGTGATAGCTTCGCGACCGTGACGGAAGCCACCGCATTCCTGACCGCGATCGAACAGCGGTCGCGCGGCTAATTCGCCAGCGCGGCTTCGCGTTCGAGGATGTCGTCTTCGGCGCGCGTGCCGGTGGAGGACGGCAATTTTGGGACGAAGGCGTAATTCGGCTCGGTCTGTTGGTGCCGGTGAATCGCGAGGATCTCTTTCCACGTGGCGCGCAGGCCGTGCGGCGCGGGCGGCAGATCGTGTTCGATGAGCTTCCGGAGTTTCGGCAGGTTGAAGAACGGGACGGCCGGGAACATGTGGTGTTCGACGTGGTACTGCATGTTCCAGTAGAGAAACGCCGGCAGCCACGACGCGGTATAAGTCCGGCATGACAGCCGGTGGTCGGGCACGTTCGGCGACATGCCGAAATGTTGGGGCATTCCGCACAGCATCCCGAGCCAGCTACAGTATTGCGCGCCGATGTTGAAGATGAAAATCAGAAACCAATGCCCGGTCGCGATGAAAATCGCCGCCAGCACCGCGTGACCGATCAGGGTGAACCGTGCCCAGTTGCGGTCTTGCCGGCGCAGGAGCGCGTTGCTTTCCGGCATCACGAACTCCCACCAGTCATTGTCCAAGCGGCCAGTCGCGCGCCGGTAATAAATCTTGAGGACGTTCCACGTGTTCTGCGGATTCCAGGCAAAGATGCTCAACCAGAAGCGCCAGTCTTTGAATGACATACTTTGCGGCAGGACTACCTCGCCGTCGTAATCGTTGTGGACGGTGACTTGATGATGCCGAATGTGGCTCGGGCGAAACCAGACCTGATCCCACCAGCCAAAGAACGCGAACACTTTGAGGAAGAGTTCGTTGATCGATTTGGTTTTGAACGGTGTTTTGTGGCTCAACTCATGACACGCCGTCCCGCCCAGAAATGCGCCGACCGTCCCGTGGACGAACAGCGCCGCGAGTAATACCGGCACTGACCAGTACCAGTTGGCGCCGGTGATGTTGCGGAACGCGAGATAAGCCAGCACCCCGGTCGTGATCCAGAGCGCGAGATGACCGCCCGCTTGCCGGAAGCCCTGCCAGTCGCTGCACTGCATGAGTTTATTCATCACCTGTGGATCAACCCGGCAGCGATACCAGTTGATCTTGGCGTCCTTGCGATATTTGGTGGCGTTTCCCATACGCGGTCACTGTCGTGAAATCCAGCGGCATTGACAATCCCCAGCACTTGCAGAAACATACCGCCAATTGATGCAAAGACCTTGGCCAGCGTTGCCGAAATTGCGGGTCCTCAACGGCGGAGTGGCGGCTTATCCCCCCGGCGCCACCTTCGGTCCACGGCAATTGCCGGACTACGAATTCGTCTGGATTATGGAAGGCGACGCCGTGGCGCATTTCAACACCGAACGCCTCAGCGCGCCCGCCGGCACCATCCTCCTCGCCCAGCCCGGCATGACCGATAGTTACGATTGGGCGGAGCGCTGCCGGACGGTGCACGCTTTTTTTCATTTTCAATTCGCTGCGCCTCCGCTCCCGTGGCCGGCGCCCGCCACCTGGCCGCTGACGCAGGGCGTGCCGGCAGATGACGTTCTGCGACCGCTGTTCCGGTACGTGCTGGCGACACTGAACCAACCGGAACCGCTCCGCTCGACGCTGTTGACGCCATGTGTGGACTTGATGGTTCGCAGTTTCGTGACGAACAACTTAAAACTCGTGGCCGAACCACGCACCGAACTCCCGGCCGCCGTCGAGAATGCGCTGGGCTTCATCCGCGATATGGCGCAACGCGATCCGGCCCCGGCTGTCACGCTGGGCGAGTTGGCCCGGGCGGCGCACGTGAGTCCGGAACACTTATGCCGGTTGTTCCGCCGCAACTTGAACGCCGGTCCGCTGGAGTGCTTGCGCCGCGCGCGACTCGAACGCGCCGCCGCGCTGGTGGGACGAAGCAATCTCACGTTTAAGGAAATTGCCGAGACCACCGGCTTCGCGAATCCCTTCCATTTTTCCACCGCCTTCAAAACCGTCTACCGCATGTCGCCGCGCGCTTACCGGGCTGCGGTCAGCGAAGGCCGGCCCCCATCACAACTCACACCCACCCGCGCTGTTGCTGCCGGTAGGCTTGCGGGGTCGCAGCAGACTGGCGGCGGAACAGCCGGTAAAAGTGACTGAGGTTGGTGGGACCACAATCGAGAGCAATGGCCATGATCTTGGCGTCGGTCACCGCCAGTTGCCGGGCGGCGTATTGCATGCGCACGCCATTGACCAAATCCGAGGCTGTAGTTACCGGCGCGTGGCGGCGCTCCGGTAAGTTGACGGACTAACGGCCATCACTTTGCGGAAGAGTCGCGAAAAGTAAAAGGGATCGGCGTAACCCACCGCCGTCGCGATTTGCTTGAGCGGGCGCGCCGTCTCCGTCAGCAACGCACAGGCGTGGGTGATGCGTTTCTGGATGACGTAGTCGATCGGGCTGGTGCCGAATTGTTTCTTGAACACGCGCGTGAAATGCATCGGCGACAGGTTGGCTTGTCGGGCGAGGTCGGCGAGTGTGATCGGCTCAGCGAGATGTTGATGGACGTATGTCTGGAGCCGGTGGACATCCAGCGGTTCGGCGGTGGCGATTTGGTGGGTGCGTTGTTGGAGCCGGTGAATGATGAGGCCGAGCAAGGCGTAGAGCGCGGTGTTGGTCTTCGCCGCAAACCGGGGATCGCGCGGCCCATGGGCAATGACGAGTTCTATCCACCGGTCGCGCAGTTCATCATCGACTCCGAGATCGATGCGGAGTTGGCCGAACTCGCGAATCCGCTCGGCAAACGCGCGGGCCAGTTTGCCTTGAAAGTGGACCCAGAGAATATCCCAAGGCTGCGCCGGGTCAGCGCCGTACTCGTGGGCTTGCCGGGGGCGAAACAATAGGAGGTGGCCGGGCCCGACCTCCATCCGGCGGCCCTGGCAGCGGGCAAAGCCTTTGCCGGACAAGACCCAGATGAGCAGATAGTCCATCGGCGCGGCTCGCCGCATATAGTGGTCGAACTCTTTGAAGAAATGCCCGCTGCTGTTTAGTTTGAGATATTGGTCGAGCATGCTGTGGTTGGCATTCTGCCGAAGACGGTTCGATTGTCCATGCGAATCGCAATTGAGTCTATGGGCACCGGGGTGGCTTTGGGCTAGGTTGGCGGCATGGATATCACCTCTTGGCAGCGCGATGGTTATCTTATTGTGCGCGGACTCTTTGGACCGGCCGAAGTGGCCGAGATCAAAACGTTCTTCGATGAACTCGGCAAGGCGGAGCGAGCGATCCCGGGTTTCTGGGAGCCGGATCTCAGCCCGGCCGCCGCTGCGGACCCGCTGAAACGCTACCCGCGCGTGATGCATCCACACCGGTGGGATGAGACCGGCTTGGCGAAACGGTATCTGTTGCACCCGCGGGTTCACGATATTCTGGCCGCGTTGTACAACGACGAACCGATTGCGACGCAGAGCATGTTCTATTTCAAACCGCCCGGCGCGCGAGGACAGGCGTTGCATCAGGACAATTTCTATCTACAGGTCAACCCCGGCACCTGCATCGCGGCGTGGACAGCCATCGACCGCGCGATGCCAGATAACGGCGGTCTCTACGTCGTACCCGGCACGCAGGACATGGAGATCGTCTGTCCGGAACAGGCGGATCCAAACGAGAGTTTCGTCACCCACCTCGTGCGCGCGCCCGCCGGCAAGAAGGCGATCGCGGTCGAGTTGAATCCTGGCGACACGCTATTTTTCAATGGCAGCATCGTTCACGGTTCGCCGCCGAATCGCTCCAAGACCGACTGGCGCCGCGCGTTCATCTGCCATTACATGCCGAAACGCTCCGAGCATATCTCCAAGTTCTACGCGCCGTTGCTGGATTTCTCCGGCAACGTCGTGGAATACGCGGCGGCTGCGGGCGGTGGCCCTTGCGGTCAAGAGTTTGCCGGCGCTGAGTATGGCAGTGCCTAGTGGCACTGAGATAATCTTTCACCCCGTTTGACATCAAAGCTGGCAAACTACGTTGCCGGGAAGGAGGCGTTGTGAACGAGCGGCAAAGATTTCTCGCGACGATGCACTATCAGCCGCGTGACCGGGTGCCGATTGTGGACTTTGGTTTCTGGCCGGAGACGATTGTCGAATGGCACAAGCACGGGTTGCCGGAGTCCGTGACATACGCCGGCTACAACAGCGAGCACACGGACCAGTTCTTCGGAATGGATAACTATACCGGCGGCGTGGCGGGTAGCCCCAGCATGCTGCCGACCTTTGACGCTAAGGTGCTCGAAGACCGGGGCGACTATGAAGTCGCGATTCAGCACGATGGTGTGATCGTCCAGCGCAAGAAGTTCATGGGCTCAATACCCGAACACCTCGGGCACACGCTCGTCGACCGGGCAAGTTGGGAAAAATATTACCAGTGGCGCTTCGATCCGACGAATCCAGACCGGTATCCAAAGGATTGGGATGCCGCTCGAATGATTTGGAACGATCCCGACTACCCGCGAGTCCACGTCGCTTGGGGCGGGAGTTTCTACGGGTGGATTCGCGACTGGATGGGCATGGAGGCCGTCTCGTATCTCGTGTACGACGATCCGGTCCTGCTCGAAGAAATGGTTGAGACATTGACCGTCTGCAAGCTGGCTGTCCTCGAGAAGATGTTTGCCAACGGCGCCCGTTATGACGCCTGCAGCCTCTGGGAAGACATGTGTTTCAACAACGGCCCGCTGCTCGCACCGGAACATTTCAAGCGAATCCTCGTCCCGCGGATCAAACGCGTCACGGAACTACTCCGCCGGCATGGCTGTGACATCATCTGGGTCGATTGCGACGGCAAGATCGACGAACTCCTACCGCTATGGCTCGATGCCGGCGTCAACTGCATGTTCCCCATCGAAGTCGGTACCTGGGGCGCTGACCCGGTCAAATACCGGAAGCAATACGGGAAAGATCTATTGATGATGGGCGGCTTCGACAAACACATCCTCGCTCGCAGCAAGTCTGACATCGAAAACGAAGTCCGCCGGCTGGCGCCGTTGGTTGAGGAAGGCGGCTTCATCCCGATGCCCGACCATCGCGTCCCGCCCGACGTACCCTTCGACAATTACTTGTTCTATTTGGAGGCAGCGCGTAAAATTTGGGGCAAGGAAACCAACCTCAGACCACTATGCATGCGCTCATCGAATCCCTCTTAGCCCATGGCCCCGTTGTCACCGACGGCGCGTGGGGCACCCAACTCTTCGCCCGCGGCCTCAAGGTCGGCGAATGTCCCGATGAATGGAATCTCACGCACCCCGACCGCGTCGAGTCAGTCGCTCACGCTTATGTCGACGCCGGTAGCCGCATCATCCTGACCAACACCTTCGGCGCGAATCGCGTTCGGCTCGCTGAATTCCGATTGGCGGATCGGGCCGGCGAAATCAACCGGCGCGGCGCCGCCATCTCGAAGCTCGCCGCCGGCAAGAAAGCGTTGGTGTTCGCCTCGATTGGTCCATCCGGCAAAATGTTGATGACCGAGGAAGTCAGCGAGGACGAATTGCTCACCGCGTACTCCGAACAAGCCCAAGCGCTCGCCGAGGGCGGGGCCGACGGATTGGTGATCGAAACGATGGCGGAACTTGCCGAAGCCAAACTCGCACTGGCCGGCGCCCGCACCACGAAGCTACCGGTCGTCGCCTGCATGGTGTTCGATACCGGCGGGCACACCATGATGGGCGTCTCGCCCGCCCAAGCGGCGCAGGAACTGGCCGGGGCCGATGTCATCGGTGCGAACTGCGGCAATGGCATCCAACAATACATAGACATCTGCCGGCAAATCCGCAGCGCGACGAAACTGCCGGTCTGGATCAAAGCCAATGCCGGCCTCCCAGAAATGGTCAACGACAAGCCGGTCTGGAAAACCTCGCCCACCGAATTTGCCGGCCACGCGCCGGCCTTGCTTGCGGCTGGCGCGAATTTCATCGGCGGCTGTTGCGGAACGACCCCGGCGCACATCGCCGCGTTACCCCACTAATGAACCGCACCCAACTGGATGTCACCTCCGCGCGGGGCCGTCAAACCATCGTGCCGACGCGCGACGAATTGCCGTTGCGCCTGAGCGAAATTCTCCGGCGCGAACAGCTGGCGCTCAATACCCGGTGCGGCCAGCGCGGCCTCTGCGATGGTTGTCTGGTTGACTTGGTCAGCGGCGGCTTGGTTCATACAACCAGTGGCGCGACGGTCGAAGCTCCGGCCACCTTGCGCGGCTGCGAATACCGGTTGGCGCAAGGGCGCGCCACCAGCATCCAGATCGGGGCCCGGTCGCTCTTGGCCTACGAACCCCAGGTCGTCGTCGATTTCCGCACCAATGTCCCGCGCGCCCACGACCCGCTCGTCGCCACCGGCATCGGTGCCGCCATCGACATCGGCACCACCACGGTGGCGGTCATGCTCATCGATCTGACCGATGGCCGCGTCCTCGGGCATGCCGCCGAGTTCAACCGGCAAATGCACCTCGGCGACGACGTCCTCACCCGCATCAACCTCTGCATGACGGATCCGACGATGCTCGCGCAGATGCAACGCGCAGTGAGCGTCGAGACCATTCAATTTTTGCTCGATGAAGCGCTCCAGAACGCCGGCCTGACTTACGATCGACTCACCTGCCTCAGCGTCGCCGGCAACACGACGATGCTGCATTTATTTGCCGGCGTTGATCCGTCTCCGATGGGGATCATGCCCTTCACGCCGGTCTTCCTCGAACATCGCGAACTACGTGCGGCCGACGTGAAGCTTCGCGGCGAGGGCGTCGTGCATTTATTGCCAAGTGCCGCGGCGTACGTCGGCGCGGATTTGTGCGCCGGCGTTTTCGCGACCGGGCTCGCCTACGATATCGGCCCGTGTCTCTTGGTGGACGTCGGCACCAATGGCGAAATCATTCTCAAGCATCGCGAGCACCTCCTCGGTTGCGCGACTGCGGCCGGCCCGGCGTTCGAGGGTGCCGGCTTGACCAGCGGTCTGCGCGCCGGGGATGGGGCGATTGAAAGAATCCGGTTCACCCGCGAGCCGTTCGCGGTACAAACTGAAATCATCGGCACCGCGCGAGCCACCGGCATCTGCGGTTCTGGATTCATCGATCTTCTGGCGGACGGTCGGCGCGTGGGACTGCTGAGCGACCGGGGTCGTTTTGATCCGGCGTTGGTCAGCGGTGGCGAACTCGTCGTGGCACCCAGCGTGATCGTTTCGGAACTGGACATCTCCCGGTTGCTGCAAGCCAAAGCCGCCATCGCCGCCGGTATCATGACCTTGTTGGAACGGGTGGGGCTCACCCCGGCTGATGTGAAGACGCTTTATCTGGCGGGCGGTTTCGGCATGCACCTCGACATCGGCAATGCGATTGGGTGCGGACTGCTGCCGGGTTTTGGTCACGCGCAAATCGAAGTCGTTGGCAACACTTCCTTGGCGGGTGCGTATCTCGCATTGCTCGACAGCAGCGCGCTGGAAGAAATGAAACGGATCAGCCAACGCTTGGAAGTTCTCGAACTCAATCTCGATCCCGATTTTGAATCCCGCTACATCGACCACCTACTGCTCCCGTAGGCTGGTAGATCCAGGCTCAATTGAGCGAGTGCCTGGCGATTGGCATTTCGCGGACTTGTTGAACCACGGCTGAGAACGTCTTCAGCATGATCTTCAAATCCAGTCCGAGCGATGGGTTGCGCGCGTAGGCAATGTCCAAGTCCATCATTTCCGAGAACGTGGTTTTGTTTTTCCCACTTACCTGCCAGAGACCGGTCAGGCCGGGCACGGCCATAAACCGTTCCCGGTGCCACGGCAGGTACTGCGCCGCCTCCGCCGGTAAGCACGGCCGGGGTCCGACGAGACTCATCTCACCGCGGAGCACATTCAGCAATTGCGCCAATTCATCCAAGCCGGCAGCGCGCAGCAGCCGACCGCCAGGGATGAGACGCGAATCGCCTTTTGCGTCCAGTTTAACCATTGGCGCATCGGACGAGATCAATTGCTCACAGTGCGCTTCGTGAATGCGGGCATCCGCGCCATTGGTCATCGTCCGGAATTTGAAAATCGTGAAGGACTGACCCCGAAGTCCCACGCGTTCCTGTTTGAAAAGAACGGGCCCGCGCGAGCCGATCTTGATCACAGCGATAATCGCCAAGGCGACCGGCACCAAGATGGGCACCGCGAGCAAAATGCAGGTCACATCCAGAACACGTTTCCACAGCGGTACACGGGCCGCGACGGTCGAAACCGGCGGCACAGATCGACGATGATTTAAATATGGTGAATTAGAAAGTCCATCTGCCGGTCCGGCAATCCGGTTGACTTCAAAAGCCAAACACTCGCCACGCCCGCGACCCGAACTCTGAAACTTCGAATAGTGCATATACCAATCCCTTTTTTCCCACCACGCCACCTTCAACACAGCTTCGTGGCTGCACTCCGTCGCGCCCATCGCGATCGGACTTGAACCAGTAGCAGGTGATTCCCGTCTCGTCAATGGCAATTCCGGATTCGCCTTGACCGGCATTGTCTTTGACTCCGCCCGGCGGTTGCGGCATGATGCGCCGCAACAAGGGGAAAGTTATTCGTTACCGCTTACCAAGGAAGGCGGGCTTTACTCTGGTTGAAGTTCTGGCGGTTACCGCCATCGTGGGGACGATGGCCGCGTTGCTCATGCCGAGCCTCAGCGCCGCGCGGGACAAATCCAGGGCGGCAGCCTGTGTCAATAACCTGCGCCAACTCGGCCAGGCCGCCACGTTGTATCACGACGATTACGCGACTTTGCCCTGCGGGAACGACTCCGGCTACGTCCTCTGGAATAGCAACACATACATCCTCTACGCTCAAGCCATACCGCTGACCGGCGCGAGTCTGGCCCGGTTGTTCTATTGTCCGGCGGCAACGATCTTCCCCATCCACGACCCCAGCACCGGCGTCCAGAACCTTGGGGTGGTCGGTCAGTGGGCAGTCGGCAGTTATTGTGGACGCGGGCTGGCTGACGGCGCGCCGCGGAATCTCAATGGTCCGCCGGTCGCATTGATGGCCGATATCTTCTTTGCCAGCGGTTCCGCGCGCAATCATGCCGGCGGGGTGAATGTTTTGTTTTCGGATGGCGCAGTCCGGTTTGTTCCCTTGCCGGCAAGTTGGAACATCGCCGCCACCGGTGCGTGGGATGATCTGGACCGGCGCGGGCTGTAGTCGGACGCCGGCTTAGAAATACCGTTGGATGGGCACTTCGGGGTTTTCGGTGGCGAGGATGTAGGTGTACTCGCCCTGCGTCCAACTTGCGGTCGTGATCTTGCCGGCGCGGGCGATTTGCGGGTCGGGGCCGACCGGAACATCCGCGGTGACTTGCCGGTCGACAACGAAGAGCCAGACATCGCCGGTCTCCTTGGTCTCAAAACAGAGCAGGGCGACTTTCTTCCCTTGCCATTCGCGGAGGCAACCGCCTTCGACTTCCAAGGTCTGGAGTCCGGCCGGGACGACGTAGGTGGCCGGCCATTGTTTGGCGGCGAACGTCTGCTGGAGGGAGTCGAGATCGTGGTCGTGGGCATCAAGCGGGTATTCGGTGGCGACAAACTGGGCCATCGCGGTGCGGTACATGGGGAAGGTGGTTTGCCGGGTTTGGCTGAGCCAGTACGCGGCGACGCCGAGCATGATGATGGCGGCGGCGATGCTGAGCCATTGCGGGGGCCGCCAGAAATTTGCCGGCATGTCGATGGTGCTGCGGTCACTCAGCAGCCGGGCTTTCAGATCGCCGGGCGGTTGAACCGACCGGAGCTTGGCAGCGATGGCGTGGTCGCGGGCAACGCGGTCGTTGAGCTGGAGTTGCAGCGCGGGGTCGTTCCGGAGGACGGTGATGAATTCGGCGAACTGGTCGTCCTGATCGTCAATGCCAGGCCGGTAGACGGCGAGGAGGTCGCGGAGTTTTTCGTTATCCACGGTTGGCCTCCTTGGTTTGGAGTAAGCCGGCGAGCTGGACTTTGCCGCGGGCGATGCGGGATTGGACGGTGCCGACTGGCACGCCGAGCACTTCGGCGATGTCTTTGTACGGCAAGTCTTCGAGGTAAAATAAAGCGAGTGGCGCTTGAAAAAGTTCGTCAACTTGCTGGAGCGTGGCCAGCACGGTGGCGCCGTCCAGGGCGTTGATGACGGTTGAGGCCAAGGCCGGTATCTCGGCTGCGACCGATTCGATCTCGACGTGGGGAAACCGGGTTTGGCGGCGGCGGACTTGGAGGAATTCCCGGTGCAAAGTCGTGAACAGCCACGATTTCACTTTGCTGGCTTCGCGGAGTTGCGCGCCTTTCTTGGCCCAGATGAAGAATGTCTGTTGGGTCAAATCGCAGGCTTCCGCCTCAGCGCCGGTCAGGCTCAGGGCGAATTGAAACAAGCCGCGATAGTATTGCTCCACGATGTCCTCAAAACTGGGTGATGGGTCGCTATTCATGGGATGCACCACGCGGTGGTTTGTTCCCGAAGATTGCGCAATCGTGTGTGACTTCGCAACGCAATAAAATTTCTGGGAACAAACCGGCCCCGCGTTCCTCTCATGTTCGAACCAGCCGTTACAATCAATCAGGAGACTCCAAAATGCGACAGGGACAAAAACTACTTATTCTGGGAATGACCGTGGTCACGCTCGCCATGCCGGGCGTGTTGCCGGCGAAAGAAATTGCCGAAAGCTCGAAATTTAAAATCCCGCTCACCCGCACCGGCAGCAACGACGACGTGGCCGGCTCCGCGGACTTTAGCAGCAAGAGCGGCCGGAGCACGTTCCGCATTAAAATTAAAAATGGCCCCGCCAGCCAGGAAGTCGAACTTCGCGTCGGCGGCGTCAGTCGCGGCACGTTCCTGACCAGCTCGAAAGGCACGGTCAATATCACGTTGAGCGGCGCGGCGCTCGATTTCGATCCGCGCGGTCGAGAAATCGAAATCGAAGACAGCGGCGATGACAAGTTTCTGAGCGGCGGCGGCACCAACACCAATGTCGGCGCCTCAGCCGATGAACGCGCGAATCTCACCCCGACCGGTATTCAGCCGGCCGCAAGTGGGCACGCGACCTACCGGGTGAAAAAAGGCGCGGGCCGGTTCAACGTCGAAATCGAAGATGTGATTGACGGCACCTATGACATCCTCGTCGCTGGCGCCGCGCGGGGAACGATTACCGCCGTGGGTGGGATCGGGGAAGTTGAGTTTGGCGACGATAACGGTGGCCCGGCGCTGGATTTTGATCCGGTGGGCAAGCTCTTGCAGATCGCCCTGAACGGGGAAATCATTTTGAGCAGTACTTTTCTCGCCGATGCTCCCGGCGTCAGCGTTTGCGCGCCGGCTGAAACCACGACCGGGCTCACGCCGCTGGCCAGTGGTTCGGGCGATGCGCGGTACCGGATTCGGGACGATTGCCGGCGCGATTTCCGTGTCGAGATTGAAGACGTGCCGGTGGGCGCGTATGACCTTTTTGTCGATGCCATCAATCGCGGCACTATCAACGTAGTTGTTCAGTCCAATCTCAACGTTCAGGGCGAGATCGAATTCTCCAGCGAACTCGACGACAGCCCGAGCGACGAGTTGCCGCTCGATTTTGATCCGACGGGTGCGGCCATAGAGATTCGGCAGGGCACAAACGTGTTCTTCACCGCGACCGGCGGCACGACGACAACCGGCACGTGCAGTGTGGTCGACAATGAATTGGACTTGATCAATCAAGGCTTGGACGGCGACGCCAAAGGTAAGTCGCGGTTCCGGCAGGATGTGGATTGCGGCCGCGATCTGCGGGTCGAGGTGGAGAAGTTGCCGGTGGGCAGCTACGACTTGAAAGTGGGCGGCCTCTTGCGCGGGACGATCAGCGTGGTGGTGTCCAACAGCGACACGTTCGGCGAGATTGAGTTTGATACCGAGCCGAGTCCCGGCAAGGTGTTGTTAAACTTCGATCCGCGTGGTCAGGCGGTCGATGTGTTGCAAGGCACGAATTTGTTTCTGACGGTGACGATGCCGAATTGAACCCGGAACAGATGGGTTGACGCGCCGGGCCGGAGTCGAGAGATTCCGGCCTGTGTGCTTTGGGAAACGGGTGCTAGAGTACCGGCCATGATTAACTTCGGACGAGACGGGAAAGAGTTTGCGCTAACGTCGGAGCAATGGCTGTCGCGGCCGTTACCGGAAATCTTCGCATTCTTCGCCGATGCCGGCAACCTCGACGCGCTCACGCCGCCGTGGTTGCGATTTGAGATTCTTACCCCGCGGCCGATTGCGATGCAGGTCGGTGCACGGATTGATTACCGGCTCCGTATCCGCGGGTTGCCGGTGCGCTGGCAGAGCGAAATCACGACGTGGCAACCGCCCCACCGGTTCGTGGACGAACAGCGCCGCGGTCCGTACCGGGTGTGGCATCACGAACACGCTTTCACCGAGCAAGATGGCGGCACGCTGGTCAAAGATCACGTCCGGTATGCCGTTTTCGGCGGCGCGCTGGTGGAACGGCTGTTCGTCCGCCGCGACATCGCGACGATCTTCGCGTACCGGCAAGCGAAGCTGGCGGAGATGTTTCCATGAACTGGCGGATCGGGTATCACAACTGGTTTTTGGTGGCGTTCTACATTGTGGTGGTCGGCGTGTTCATCTTCGGAATCCTACGACCGCGGCGGCGGACGGAATGGCGTTCGGCCGGGATGGCTCAGGGGTGGGTGATCGCGTTGTATGCGGAGATGTACGGGCTGCCGTTGACGATGTATCTCTTGGCGTGGCTCACCGGTAAGAGCGAGTACGCGACGGATCATTTTCGCGGGCATGCGTGGGCGTATTTGTTGGGCTGGGGCGAGTGGGGCGCGGTCGCCTTTGACGCAGTCGGGCAACTGCTCATCGTGGCCGGCGCGGCACTGGGGATCATCGGCTGGCGACAGATTTACCGGGGGAAGGGCGAACTCGTTTGCACGGGGTTGTACCGGCGCATTCGCCATCCGCAGTATACCGGGTTCTTTCTGTTTCTGGTCGGCAGCATCGTGAACTGGCCGACGTTGATCACGATGGTGATGTTGCCGGTGTTGCTGGTGGTTTATTACCGGCTGGCGAAGGCGGAGGAGGCTGATGCGCTGGCACATTTTGGCGATGAGTATCGCCGGTATCAGGCGACATCCGGGATGTTTTGGCCTAGGTTGAGAACTTGATATGCAATTCGTAAATTATTATTCCGGATTGATTGCGGCCGGGTTGTTGCTGGCAGTCGGGGTGGCGCGGGTGGTGCGGTGCGGGGGCAAGTTGCGCGATTGGCTGATCTTGGGCGGCGTGCTGGCGGTGGTCTTTGGGACGTGGTTTTATTTGCGGCCCGTCGCGTCCGGGTTAGTCGATGCCAGTGGGCGACCGGTGTTGTTGGAGGTGCAATCTCCGTACTGTTTGGGTTGCGTGGCGGTGAAACCGGCGGTGGACCGATTGGAGAATGAGTTGCGGGAGAAACTTGTCGTGCGGCGCGTGGATATTCAGAGCACGGCGGGCCGGCAACTCGTGGCGCAATACCGGATTGAGGTGACGCCGACGTTTATTCTGTTCGACTCCGCCGGCAAGGAACTCTGGCGCGGGACCGGTAACGTGGATGCGGAGGTGGTGCGCGATGCGATCCGTTAATCAATGGATCGTGTTGGGCGGATTCGTCGCGGCGAGTTTCGCGGCGGCGGCGCTCGGTGGGGTGACGACGGCCAGTTCGGTCCGGGATTGGTATCCGACGCTGGTGAAGCCGGCGTGGAATCCGCCGGCTTGGATTTTTGGGCCGGTGTGGACTGTGTTGTATCTCGCGATGGCGGTGGCGGCGTGGTTGGTGTGGTGCCGGGTAGGGTGGGGCGGGGCGTTGGTGTGGTTCGTGGTGCAGTTGGCACTCAACGCGACGTGGTCGCCGGTGTTTTTCGGAATGCACCGCATCGGATTGGCGTTGGTGAATATCGTGTTGCTGTGGGCCGCGATTGCCGGGACGATGGTGGCTTTCTGGAAGGTGGCGCCAGTGGCGGGGTGGTTGTTTGTTCCGTATCTGGCGTGGGTGAGTTTTGCGACGGTGTTGAATTACACGCTCTGGCGGCTCAATGGCCCGGGCTAATAACTGAACTTGCCGATTTGCACTTTGCCACGAAAGACCCAGTAGACGACGGCGGTGTACGCGAGCACGAACGGCATGCCGAGGATGGCGATCACCAGCATAATCCCGAGCGTCTTGGGTGAGGACGCGGCATTGTAGACATTGAGACTCCAGCCGGGATTCAGCGATGAGTGGATCAGGTCCGGGAACAGCGCGACACCGAACAGAAATGTCAGCGCCGCGATGGTCGCGCATGAGGACAGGAAGGCGTAGCCGGGTCGGTTTTGGTAAATGGCGCGCGGAATGTTGGCGATGGCGAGCACGTTAAGCAGGACGACGATCCACACCCACGGGAATTGCCGGAAGTTGCGCGTCGCCAGCGGTACGTCCACGAGCGTGAAGATCGTTGTGAAGAGATATAGGACGAGGAAAATGCCGAACGTCTTCCACATCCAGCCGTGGACGCGCTGTTGGAGTTCGCCTTCGGTTTTCAGGTAGAGATAGATCGAGCCGTGCATGGCGAACGTGGCCACGGCGAACAAGCCGACGAGCAACGCGTACGGATGGAGCAAATCGAGCAGCCCGCCTTGAAATTCCATGTCCGCGCCAATCGGCATGCCGCGCATCGTGTTGCCGACGGCGACGCCGAATAGGAGCGTCGCCAATCCGCTGGCCGCGCAAAATGAGACGTCCCAGAACTGCCGCCACGACGGCGAGTCGTGTTTGCTGCGAAACTCCATCGAGACCGCTCGGAAGGTCAGCGCGAACAGCAGCGCCATGAACGGCGTGTAGAAACCGGAGAACGCCGTCGCATAGGCGTGCGGAAACGCAGCGAAGAGCGCGCCGCCAAATGTCACCAGCCAGACTTCGTTGCCGTCCCAGAGCGGCCCGATGGCGTTCATGAAGATGCGGCGGTCTTCGTCCTTCTTCACCGCGAGATGCAGGATGCCGACGCCGAGATCGAAGCCGTCGAGAATGGCGTAGCCGGTCAGGAGCACGCCGAGCAGGATGAACCAGATGGTGTTGAGATCCATGACTATTTGCCTCCCGCGGCGCTGACTTCCTCCGGGCCGTGTTGGATTTTGCTGTTGAGGATGAACAGGAACGCCGCGAACAAGAGCGCATAGATCACCGTGAACATGATGATCGAGCCGAGTACTTGCCCGGCAACGACCGACTTCGACAACGCGTCGCTCGTGCGCAACAGGCCGTACACGACCCACGGTTGCCGGCCGACTTCGGCGGCGACCCAGCCGAGTTGGTTGGCGATGAACGGCAGCGGGATGACCCACACGAAGACCCAGAGCAACCAGCGTTTCGTGAACAACGTCCCGCGCCACCTGTAAAAGTTCGCCAGCAACGTCAGCGCGATGAACAGCATGCCGAGCATCACCATCCAGTGAAACGTGTGGAAAGTGGCCGCGACCGGCGGCCAGTCTTGCCGGGGAATCTTGTCAAGACCGGCCACGGGCTGCTGCCTGTCGCCGTGCACCATCAGGCTCAACAGGCCGGGAATGGCGATGCCGCCTTTCACGCGCTGTTCCTGCTCATCCGGGAAACCATACAGATAGAGCGGCGTCGGCCCGTCGGTCTTGAAATGGCCTTCCATCGCGGCGAGCTTGGCCGGCTGTGTCTTGGCGACGTTGCGGCCTTGCAGGTCACCGGACACCACGGCGGCCAGCGACGCCAGCGTGGCGATGGTGAGAGCGGAGAGGAAACTCTTGCGGGCGAAATCGACATGCCGGTTCCGCAACAGATAATACGCCGCGATGCTCATCACGAAAAAGCCTCCGACGATGTACGCGCCGATCCACACGTGCACGAGCCGGTGGATGGACGACGGATTAAACACCATCGCCCAGAAGTCAGTGATCTCCGCCCGGCCGTTGACGATATGAAAGCCCGCGGGTGTTTGCTGCCAGGAGTTGGCGACGACGATCCAGATCGACGAAAAGATCGCGCCGAGCGCGACCATGCATGACGAGAAGAAATGCATCCGTGGGGAAACTTTGTCCCACCCGAACACCAGCACCGCAAGAAAACCGGATTCGAGGAAGAACGCGAAGATGCCCTCCGCCGCGAGCGCCGAGCCGAACACATCGCCGACATACCGGGAGTACGTCGCCCAGTTCGTGCCGAACTGGAATTCCATCGTGATGCCGGTGGCGACGCCGATGGCGAACACAATGGCAAAAATCTTCGTCCAAAACTTTGCCGCCATTTCATATTGCCGGTCGTGCGTGCGGAGGAATTTCCACTCCAAAGACACCAGCAACCCGCCCAGCCCGATGGTCAGCGGCGGGAAGATGTAATGAAACATGATCGTCAGCGCGAATTGGATTCGCGACAACAACAGAACGTCCAGATGCACAGCAGTCAGCCTCCTTCCTTATGGCTTGCGCCAGAATAAGCAATCGGTTCGTCAATGCAACCGCGAACCGGCGCGGGCACAACCTTACCGGGTCGAGGCGAATAGCCAGCGCCAGGCCCACGGGGTGCGCAAAATTGCAGCCGCCGCCAACCGCTGGGATACACCCTCGGTCAGCAGACGCTGGGTGAACGTGGCCCAACGCAGTCGCCGGGCGAAGGCGCTGTCGCAGGCGTGGGCGATTCGTTGCCGGGTCACCAGCCACGATTGTTCACCACGGGCGTAGGCGGTCAGATGCGGCCGAGCGAGTGCGGCGGACTCCAGTGCCATCGACATTCCGTTGCCGGTCAGCGGGGGAATCATGGTGAGCGCGTCGCCCAGACACAGCTCGGGCTGCCGGGCTGCACGCCGCGGGGCAAGCGACAACCCGCCAACGGCGCGGAACGAGTTTTCGTCAAACGTCGCATCACGCATCTGGTCGGCCAGTGCCGAGCCGGCCGGGCCGCGCAGCAATTCGCGCCAGCGATCGCGCAAGCCCGGCTCCGCCTCCCGTCGCCAGAACAAGCCGCACACATTGGCCACGCCATCGCTCAACCGGCACAGACCGACGTATTCGTGCCCGTTCAAATGCAATTCGAGGTCGGCGGGCAATTGGACGCCACGCGCGTGGACTTTCAGTCCAAACCAACGCCAGCCGGCTTCTGCCGGTTCGACGTGGCGGCCGGTGGCACGGACGTGACCTTCGCTCAGTTCGTTGACCGGCCCGCGTTGATGGTCGCGCAACTCGCCTCCGCGCTGCCGGAACTCGTCGGCCAACAGCGCGTCCAGTTTCCAGCGCGAGAGACAGACTGCCGGTTGCGGCAACGCTTGGACGGGCGTGGCGGTCGCGCCGCGGGCAAACCGCGCGGTGGTCGCGAGCCGCGCGCCGGCGGTGAAGACGTGGTCGCGCAAGCCGAGTTGTTCGAGCACCGTGACGCCGCGGCCACTGAGGAATTCGCCGCAGACCTTGTGGCGCGGATAACCGCCCGCTTCCCAAAGTGTCACCGGCACGTCGTCCTGCCGGAGCCCGATGCCCAGCGACAACCCGGCCAGGCCGCCACCGATAATGGTGATGGGACGTACCGCGTTCATGCGAGCCGGCGGGCGATGAACAAATGACTGAACAATCCGGCCGGGCGTTCGACCAACTGCCATTCCGGCCCGGTCGGCCACAGGGCGCTTAATTCCCGACCGGCAAATCCGGCGGCGACGCTTACCCGGGCGTCGTGTCGGGTCACGTGGTTGCAGCCGATGACGCCGAGTAGCCGGCAGCCGGCCAACGCCCGGCGACTCCGGCGCGGCTCGCACGCCACGAAAAGTCGCGTTACACGCGCGATACCGGCCAGCAGCGGGCGGAGTTCGGCATCGCTGAAATGATGCAAAAACAGATTTGCGATCAGCACATCGACGGACGCTGGTCGGACTGTGTTGAGCCATTCGGCGGCGTCGGCGCGGATGAACTCCATGCGCGGCGACTCGATGGCGGCTCGGTCCACGAGCGTGACGGCGAGGTCCGGCCAGTGTTGCGCTAGCCGTTTTTCTAATGCGTGCGCCAGCGCGCCGTCACCGGCGCCCAAGTCCACGAGGCGTTTTGGTGGCGGACCGGACCAGTGCTGCCGGGCGGCGGCGGCGATGGTGGCGGCGTTGCGCATGAACCAGTTGATTCGCCGCAAGTCGTGCCGGGAATGGACGGCGGCCGGGTCGTTGGCCGGTAGTTGGTCGAGTAGTTCCGGGATGAGCTGGCGCATCAGTCCACTTCCACCAATGCGCCGTGGCAGGCAAACCCGGCACCGAAAGATGACAACCACCAATAACCACCCGGCGCGTTGCCGGTCAGGGCGGCTTGCAACACAAAGCCGAGACTGGCGCTGCTGAGGTTGCCGTAATCGCGCAAGACCGACCGGCTCCACGTGAGGTCGGAGTCGGTCAGTTGGAGGGCATCGCGCAACGCCACGAGCACGGCCTTGCCGCCGGGATGCAGAAGCCAACCGGTGATTTGGTCGCGGTGCAGACCGGTTCGATCCAATGCGGTGTCCAGGACGGTGCGCGCGGCTTGGGCGGCGAAGGCGGGCACGGAGATCGAGAGGATGTTGCGAAGCATGCCGGCGCGTTGCTCGAATCGCAGCAACTCGCGATGGGCCGGCAACGTGGCATTCTGCATGTGCCGCCACCGCAGCCGGCGGCCCTGCGCCGGTGGTTCAGCGGAAAACACCAGCGCCGACGCGCCGTCGCCGAACAGACACGCGCTGATCAACACGCCGGGATCGTCATCGAGATACATCGCCGCAGTGCTCAACTCGATGCAGACATTGAGCACGCGCCGGGCGCGCCCGCCGGCCAGCAAGGCTTCCGCCATCTGCCAGTTGGGAATCGCCGCCGCGCAGCCGTGACCGACGAGATCGAAGGTGGCGGCGTCTTGCCGCAGGCCCAATGTTTCCGCGAGATAACTGGTCAGGCCGGGACAGAGATAGCCGGTGCAGGTGGAGACCACGACGGCGTCCACTTCCTGCGCCGTCAGGCCGGCGGACGCGAGGGCGCGTTGGGCGGCCGTGGAGGCGAGCCGCGGCGCGTGCTCGCGGAAACGTTGGTGCAAGACATCCGGGGTGAGGAGAAACGCTTCGGCGAGATGGGTGTAACTGAAATGGCGGTGGTCGATCCACGAATCGCCGTGGAGAATTTTGCGGAGCAAGGCCCACGCGCGGTTGTTGAGTGGCAGGCGCGAGCGGGCGGCTTCCAGCGCGTGCCAGCATTCCAACTGCGTGTAGGATTGTTCGGGCACGGCCAAGCCAACACCGGTAAGAAACATGCGCGACTATAGACCGAGCGGCCCGAGACGACCAAGGCTTTCCGATAGCGCCGGCCAACTCGAAGCCCGCCCAGCGTCCCGACCGCAGCGCCGTTGAAGCAACGCCTCGCTGCCAATGCTCCCCGTCGCAACTGAGCGCCCCCAGAGGTCAGTAATCGGTGTCCCTGTCAACGTTGATACCTAGCACTACTAGGCATTGCTCGTCGTCGGCAGCGTTGCCGGCAGGCGCGGCGACAGAGCGCCGCGGCTACAACGGACGGACGGCCCGGACAGCGAGTTAGACGAGACGCCGCTCGCCGTATTCTTTCGGCAATCCGTCTCTACCAACAGCCATCCGTGAACATCCGTGTGCATCCGTGGCTAAATTCTCCGCGTCCTCTGTGGTTGCCGCCCATGACCCCTCGGGTTTGCCGCAAACGACAGCGGCGTGTCGTCTGACTCCGCTACGTCCGACTCAGCTCCCGTGGTGAATCCGGTTTCGTGTCGTTCGTGTGATTCGTGGTTCATTTTCCCGCGTCCTTCAATTCGCCATTCGGCATTTGCCATTTCCGCAGCGGCGTTGGTGCAGATGATCACCGGCAACAGAACCCTCACCCTGACCCTCTCCCGCAAACGACGCGGGCGAGGGGAAGGTTCTTCCCGTGAAGCGTCCGAGAAGTCGCACGGGTCAACTACTGAAACTTGAAACCGGTGACGCTGGGCGCTGATCTGGCCGGTACCCCCGCTGGTTGCTGCTGTCGTCCTCGTCACCCCTGATACATAGCACTGCCATGTATCTTCCACCGGCTACAGCGTTGCCGGCGGGCTCAGGGCTTCCTCCTTCGCTGAAGCTTCGGCGGACAAGTCGGCCGGACGCTCAGGATGACAACCGGAGACGCGGACGGCTCGGCGAGCCATCCCTACCGGCGGCACGGACGCTAGTTCGCGCTTCTCACTTTTTTTCGAATCGCCTACCGCCTCGGCCGCGCTGGTGGGGAAGACGGTGAAGATTGGCCGCTAAGTTGACAGCGCGCGGGTCGGGTGGGATAATCCCACCATG
>JBAXYB010000006.1:0-56372 GCA_037127585.1 Verrucomicrobiota bacterium | reverse complement strand
GGCGCAACACCGGCGACGCTGGTGAGAACCCCAATCCCGCCCCCGGTCGCCAATCCGGCCAGATCGGTTTTGACGTCGCCACTCTGGGGGTCAATGAGCACCCGCGTCGGCGGGGCCGACTGCACGGTTTTCGACGAAGCACCGGCGGCGATATCGCCTTTGGAAGACCAGATCATGACGTTGCCACCGCGTAAGGTGAAGATGCGGGACGTTCCGACGGTCACGTTATCACGGGTAAAGATGGAGATATTGCCGCCGGACTCAGTCAAGATCCCTTGGTCAATGGGTTGATTGCCGCTTAGATCAACTCCAACAAGAAGCTGACCACCCGGCGCAAGAAGACTAATGTCGCCGCCACTCGCTGTCTTAATCTCACGAGAAGTGAGGTCAATCGACCCTTTCCACGCAGTCGTTTCCGGGAACAGGGATGCAATTGCCGCAAAGCCGGCATCGTAATTTCCAAACCCCGGCGCAGTCGGTCGGTTGTGATCTCGACCGGCATCTCGCAATACCAGATAGAAAATGTCCAAGCTCAGACGGTTTTGTTGTTCGGAAGGCAGTAGTTGGAAAGCCGTCCAGATTTGCGACAGCGCGCTATCTTTGTTCATTCCCAACAACGTTGCGAGTTGGGGCAGGTAGCGTGGCGCAAAATCACTAGCGGTTGCCGGATCCAAGAACTTCGCAATGAAGCTGGTGAAGTTGAGCGTACTTCGATCAATGCCGGCCGCTGCAATGATGTCGGCCCCAGCGAACGGCAAATTCGGATTACGGGCGTTGCCAATGCTGGTGATGCCAAGCGCTGTGCCATCGCCTGCATTCGGCCCGACGCCGAGACTCAGGTTTCTGCCGGCCAATACTTCCAGCGTGCCGGGACCGCTGATCTGAATGTCTCCAGCCGCAGGATTGCCGAATGGTATTAGGAGTTCATTGTTCCCGATCTGCGCCGTGGTGCGTAGTTGTGAAGTTGGATCGTAAACGATGATGTCCCGGCCGGCGCTCACCACGCTCACGTCAGTTGCAGCAACATTCTGCAGGTAAAAAGCGGCGTCGGTGATGTCTTGACCGGCCACGACGTGTGTTGATTTTCCGGAAAACAAGGTGACGCCGGAAATGTCCCCATCGAGGGCATAAAAGCGAACAGGATCAAGATCGCCGGCGTGGAGCGGACCGGGGGCATGCAGCGCCAGTTGTGTTTGGAAAACGCCAAATGCGCCTTGGGAAGAGCCGGACTCATTAAACAAGGAATTGATGCTGCCAAAAACGCCGTTGATCACATCGATCGACGGGTTGCTCCACGCCGACCTTTCTTGAAAGACGGTCGCCGCAGGGCCCAGATTGAAAAGGGAGAGTGGCGAGGTAATCCCCGGGATTCGATTCGGATCCGCATCCGACAAATTGATTTGGCTGGCGCCCCATTGATAATTGCGAGTCGCGGAGTTAAACCCATTGGGTTGCAGACCATTGATCGAACCCGCCGCCACCAACTCAATTGTTCCAATCGGCGACGGCGACAGCGTCATGTTTCCCACCACATTGAGATCACCGGAAAAAGCAGTCGCGCGCAGGGTTGCCGGCATTAACGCCGCGACCGTGTCAAAAGCCGACAGAGTGATTCGGGTTTCGGCCAGCCGGAGCCACGGCTGTGATTGGGCGGCAAACGAGTTGGGGTTCTGAGTAAAGAGAAGAACATTTTGATACCAACTGGCCAGTGAGCCGGCGGCACCATCGGAACTGGGATTCGCACTGTCCTTCAGCGTAATGGCGCCGGTAAGCGATGCGACATTGACGGCGGCGCTGGGGTCATACGTCGAGAAATATGATTTTTGAAAGAAGCTGTTGTTGATCCCTTGCGGCAAGAGAAATGGATTCGCCACCGGGCCGAGCAAGACATCGCCTTGCGCAGCGATATCGAAACTACCTTTGCCCAAAAAGAGCGTTGTCGGCAGCCAGGTGGTTGGGTCGGGAACGGTGTTCTGGATCTGAAACGCGCGAATCGTCGTTTGATCTAAAGCGGCGCGCGTCGGATTGGAATGCAGGGTGTTGCCCGCCTGCAGGGTGCCGTGACCGCGTTCGACATAAAACACGCCGCCATTGATATCGTGACCAGCCGTCACCCGAAGATCACCACCGCCGAGTTCCACCAAACTACTCGCATCCGGAATTCCCTTCGGCATCCGCGCATTGGTGGGAATCAGCGCATCAACATTGCTCACATCGCGACCGGCCACGAGCGTGACGTTACCGCCGCCAAGCGCGCCTACGCCCTCGAAAAAATTGGAAAAATCCACCCACCACGACGTAGAAGCCACTTCGCCGCCTTTGCGAGTGACACCAAACTGACCGGTCGCAGGATCAATGAAGCCACGCCGGTAAAGCCAGCTCGTCGGCAATTCCTTCGTTGAATCCGCCGCAAGCGTCCCATTGAAATTAACCTGATACCGGGCAATATCGTTTTGCGCCGAGAGGGTGACGTTCCCGCCCCCGAAACTATATTGCGGGATCCGCGGCGTCGAATATTGCGGCGCGCCGAGAGCCGTGGCTGTGGGATAAGCCAGATTCGGCAAATCGAAATTGGCGAGCGGAGCGGCTTGCTGGCCCGCCGTGTAAATTGTCGCCAACGGACTCAAGAGTTGAATGTCGCGGCCCGCGGAGATTTCGATATCGCCCGTTCCCGTGCGAATCGTTTGAAAGAAGCTGGGAATGATGGTCGGTGCCGTTTGGTTCGAAGTCGGGATTGGGCCTTTGACTTGCGCGTTGTTTCCCAACAAGAGCGAGCCGGTGTTCGCATTCAGAAAATCCAACCGCTGGACCTGAAGCGAATCGGCGGCACCCACATCCGCCCCAGCGACCAACCGGTATGCCCACGATTCGTTGCCGGCCGGCAAGAGCGACGCCGAATAGGACGCCCCATCAAACCCATCACTGAGTGAAGCGAACCGGTTCAGGGAAGCGTTGTAATTGAAATTGAGATTTCCGGCGGCGCGCAACGTGAGCACGCCCGGTTGGACTTGCGATCCAAACCGGTACGTCGACAAATCCCAACTGGTGTCCAGGGTCAAGTCGCCACTCGCATTGACAATTTCCGCGCCGGGACGAATCGCGAGGACAGCGGCCAGCCCGGCGTTATTCGCGAGCAGCCGATTCGCCATGGCGTCGCTGTTCCCGGCAAAGGTCGTTCCATTGGCGAACACATTCGCTTTGACCGTGTCGTCAATGACGGAAGTCGCGAATATTTGGGCCCCTTCGACAATGATCCGTGAAGCGTTGCGAATCGTCCCGTTGAGCGGATTGATTTGCAGATCGAGATTGTCGGCGGTCTGCGGCGCGCGGAGATGCAAGGTGCCGCCTGGATTGTTAGCAACCGAGAGATCGATGGTTGCGCCGGTTTGAATATCGACAACCGCACTGCCATCAACACTCCCATTGATCGCCTGCCCGGCAGCGATGGAAACGCTCCCACCCTTACCGGCACTGTCAAACTTTTCGCCGGCTACACTCAACCGGGAATTCTGTTCCAAGATCACACTGCCGGAAGCCGCGAGATCAATCTTGCCGCCACGCGCGCCGGAGGCATCGATTGTCCCGGTGACCGAAATGGTCCCGCTATCCGCAGAAACCGCAAAGTTGTGAGCCTTCGCCAAACCATCAACCAGAACATCACCGTTCCGCACGCGAATCGACCGTGATTCAGTAAAACCATTCACGTTAAGCGCCGCGTTCAACGAAGCGAGACTCGGGTCCGGCAGACTACCGACATCAAGGCGGAACGTTCCGCCCAGACCTTTGGCTCCCCCGTTGCCGAGAAGCGTCCCATTCAGCGTGAAGCTGCCGGTGGGAGCGCTGATCGCGACATTGCCGGCATTGCCACCTTGCGCTTGGGCGGAAACGTTCACCGTGCTTCCCGCGGCCAAGACAACGGAGCCGAGGTCCGATTTCAAAGAAACCCGACCACCATCCGTGTACCGCACCTGATCAAAAAATGTTTTGGGGACTCCACCGACGTCAATCGTGTTTCCAATGACGACATCGCCAGCAGTCGCTTCCAAGCGGACCGTGCCACTCGGCAGGAGAATCTTGCTGTTCGCCGTGACGCTCGCGCCGACTAACGTCAACCGCGCGCCGAGGCCAGCGGAAAGAGTCGAAGCGGACGCACTGCTGGCGACGGTTAGATTTCCGCCGGCCTTAATGGTTTGGTCGGCGGCCGTCGCCCCGGTGATCAAGGGAGTGGTGATGGCCAAATTGCCGGGCGTCATCAAACTGCCGGAGCCTTGAAGCAGAATTCCCTTCGCCGCGTTCAGTTCCAAATTGGCGAATTGGTCGATGCGATATTGGTTCACGCCGAGATTGATGACGTCGGCATCAAACGCCAACGTCCCGCTGCCGGGATTGACCGAACCAGGCGCTGTTCCGCTAGCGCTGTTATCGAGGAGAATGTTTTTTGCGACAAAATGAACGGCACCGTCACCTTGGTTAAAGCCCCGGATTTCAGCGGCGTGGAGAGCAAGACTGGCAAAAGTGTCCTGACCGATTTGGCCGGTGCCATAGGTATCGATGGATGAATAGCTCAAGAGTGACAACGCTTGCGCGCCACTCTGCAAACTTTGCAGTGCTGTACCGGAAAGAATCAGGCCCCCCACCGACTGAAGATTGCCCGGGTCGGTGAGCGCCAAGCTAATCCGGCCGCTCGCAATGGAGACGGATGTGCCGTTCAAGATGGCCGCCGGATCGAGTGTGGTGTTGCCGGTTGAGTCGATGATGACATTTGGGCCTTGGAGTTTGGCACCGGCTCCAATTGAGAGAACAGGTTGCGTTGAAGAATCTACGCCAGCACGGCTGATCGGCGCGGCAAGATCGGTACCCACCCGCAAGACAACCCCATTGCCACTCCCGGCATGATTCGCATCGCCCAAGATAATCGTGTCAGCCTTACCGGCGAGGGCGCCGGCAGTTTCAATGACGGCACCCGGCGCCAGCGTTAACTGATTATTCGCAACGAGAATAATGTCGGGACCCGTCAGCGGTGTGCCGGCATTGTCAACCGTCACGTTGGCGGTTTGGACGAGCACTCTTGTTCCGGTCGCGTCGGTCACGTGAACGCCGCCGATCAGCAAACTTTCCGCACGGAAAGAATTCAATTCAGCCGCGTCGAGAACGAGCACGCCGGTTTGACTGGGGGTACCCGAACCGGCAATGAGAATGTCTTCCGGACTGCTGATGTCGACGAGGCCGCCCCGTCCCTTTTCCCCCGCGTCGGCCATCACCTTACCACTCAGAGTCATCGTATCGGTCGCCGCGAACACGAGTTGACCGGCGTCGATGGGCAGGCGCGGCGGAACAAGACCACGCGATACTGCATCTTGGGCGAGTGTCTTGTTGGCCGAAAACTCATCATATTGCGCCCGCGCTTTCACCACCGTTAGCGGGGCCACTTCAAACTTAGCGGTTAAGGGCTGTCCGCTGCGATTGGCGTTCAGATCATTAAAGCGGTACCCAGAGACCAGGCTTGACCCATCCGGTAAGGTGGCCGAATCACCGACGGGAACCCCCGCTACCGGCGTGACAAGGAATGCGCCCGGCAGTAAGGCATAGCGCGCCGGTAACAAGGTGTACGTTCCGGCCGGTAATACAGAGCTCGCGTCGAGATGAATCTGGTCGCCGACCGACAAACCGTTATTAACATAGCCGGCGTCAGCGCCAAAGAGACCGGGGATTACTGGCCCTGGGTTGTAAGGCGCGTAGGGCGCATAGTCCGCCTGATAACTCGGGAGAATTGCGAAGCTTGACGCTGAACCAAGAATATCCTGAGAGCCACCGTTCCCACGGACCCACTGATACGCATACAGATCGCCACCGCCACGAATATCAATCTGAGCATTGGGGTTAACCACAACATTGGCGGCTGAAAACTGGACCGACTTGGCCGGTGCACCGCCCCGGGTAATATCGAGACCAGTTGGATCGATCCAGGTGGTGCCATTGATTTCAATTCCGTATGGGATCACCAACGCCTTCCCGGTAATCGGATCGACGGCGGAAACAGACGTGATGCTGTTGTTGCCGAGAGTCAGTTGCTTCGTGGAGGCGAAAATCGTACCGGAAATAAGATCGACGGGACCGACGCCGGCGCCATCCCAGCCCAGTTGAATTGTTCCGAGTGGCGCACGTAAAACACCGTCTTGGTTAATCGTCGAGGCATAGATCGTCAACGCCCCGCCGCCCGATAAAGGCAGTTGGCGATTGCCAGACGCCTCAATTGTTACCGAGCCTAACTGCAAACTATTGTTCAGGGTGTAATCAAACGCGGCGATTGTAAAACGCGTCGCGGTTGGCGGATAAATTTGGCCAGCACGCAGCGTCAGATCGCCCGCGATCTCCAGCGTGCCATTTCCACGGATGTCGCCGCCACTGGCAATCAAATGCGCCTGACCGATATTCTGCAGCGAGAGCGGGCCGACATCGATGAGACTGGTCGCTTCGACTGTCAGATTACCGGTCCCATAAGTTGGAGAAAGAAGGAAGGGGCGATTTTCGCCGTCTTGATATGGAGTCGTGATCTGGGACGCCTGCTGCGGAGCTTGGAAAGGTTTTCCAAGAACAACATACGGCGCGGTCAGATTGACGGAAGAGTCGGCAAAGATAACGCCGCCATCTCCGACCGCGATCAGCCGGTTGGCCGAGATAGAAACCGGGCCTGAGAATTGAACCGTTCCCCGCAAGGTCAACGCATCGAAGCCACCCGCCTGAAAACTGTCGGCAGAGAAATGGCCATAGCCGGCAATCGGTTGGCCATCGCTGTCGAATACTGGTTGACCAACCGCGATCCCGCCAGGCAACAAATCCAAACCATGTTGTGATACCGCCAGCGTCGTATCCAGGGGAGTTTTGGCGCTGTTCTGAATATTGGGGGAATAAAACCGACCGGAGGAAATCGTGAGATTACCGCCGTTGGCCTTTGCGCCGCCGGCGGTACCCTTCAACGTTGCCTCAGTGATGAGTTCCTGAGAACCAGCCAAAACAATCGATCCCCCATCGCTGTCGATGCGCGTTGAAACCAAAGCTGCGCCTGAGGTTGGCTTCTGCACGAGGAGGGCCGTCCCTAGATATCCCGGGGCCACATCGAGTACATCACTCGCTCCCGACACATCAAGGATGGCGCCAGATTCAGCGACGATATTACCGGACACCGTAATCTTGCCACCGGCTAGAACCGAGCCGGTCCGGTAGCCTTGTGCATTGGGTGTGAGGACCGTCGTGCCGGCGGCTGATAATACGCTGTGGTCTCCGAGAACCACGGTGGGCAATGCCTGTTGTTGGTCGAGAAACAGCGCCGCGGAGTTTGCTCCTCCGGCAACGGTAATTGTCCCGCCTGCCGCCAAAACAGATCCCAACACAGCCACCGTGTCACCACTCAAACGCACCGTTGCTTGCGGGCCCGCCTGAATCACCGCGCCTTCACCCACGACCAAATCGCCGCGGACGACCAATGGGTTCGACAAGAACGGATCCCTGATCCCAATCGCCGCAAAAGTCAGACTCACCGGCGACCGCACTCCTTCCGGCTGAAGGATTTTTTCCAAGGATGCCACGCCATTGGCATCCACGACCGCGAGAAGACTCTGCGCCGCCGGGGCAATGACCGTATTCGGCGCGATGGAAAGTCCTTCCAGACCTCTGAGGTTAAAACTACTAAAGCCTCCGGTACTAAAGAACTCAGGCGACAATAGTAATGTGTCGGAGTTAGCCGTTGTGCCGCCGACCTGAATGGAAGACGCCTGAATGCTTAACGAGCCACCTTTGGAGCCAGAATACGCCTCTAAACTGGAGCCGAGCGTAAGCTGGCCACCGAAAATCGCCGCGACGTTGGGATCTTGTCCGACGCTGATACTAATGCTCCCACCCTTCCCGTACGTCCGCTTGCCGGTCGGACTAGTAGTTACACCACCCGAGGCGTCGATGGTGCTGCCTTCAGCCAGATCCGCGCTAAAGCTTTTTATCGAAATGCTCCCCCCGGCAATACGTACCGGCGCGAAGTCTTCGCTGTAATCGAGAGCCATCGTTCCCTCGACACTTAACTTACCGGTCGGACCGAGTGTAAAATTACCACGCGTCGGATCAGATGCCGGCGTTGTGGTCAAAGTCGAAATCGCGTAGGGCGAGAAATCGTAAACATTGAGTTGCAGATTTCCACCGGGGGCGACCAAGCTGCCTTCGATATCCATGTTGGCCGCTGCAAGATTGATTGAACCACCCACCACACTCTTCAATTCGACCGATGCCGGCACGGTGATCGATCCGTCACTATTATCGATGCTGAATGAACCAAAACCATTCTGACCGATTAAACTCGGCGATAGACTTACATCGGACTTCCGATCCGCGCGCAACGGCGCGCCCAGAACAAATGGGTCCGCTGGTTGTAAATCGGAACTGGCTTGGAATACAATCGAGGGCGGCGTCGGTGAGAATGCCAGGAATGCGGGCGTGCTGATGTCCTGCGCCTGAAACACCAATGACAATCGGCTGGGACTCGGCAACTGTTGTTGCTGGCGCGGACCGGCAACCGTGTTGCCGACGAGATGGCCGTCGAGAGCCATGGCCGGCGCGGTGATTGTGATCCCGCCGCCATTCGCACCCTTAATATAGCCTTGTTGAAATTCGGTAGTAGTGACCGCGCTATCATAGACTCGATCCGGTGTGGCTTGGGCCGTCAGAAAAGATTTTCCCGCCGAACTTAACCGGGTGACTTTAACGTCGCCGCCTTGATAATTGATCCATCCACCGGAGACGTTGATCGATGATCCCGCCTGCAGAACAACCGACTCACCCGCGTCCATCTTGACCGTCCCGCCCGCGATTGTCAGTTCACCCACGGTCCGCTGAATCAAATTGGCATACCCGGAAGCGTCGGCCAGCGGCGTCCCAATCCAATCGCGACCATTGTAGGTCCCCGTTGATCCCGTATCGACGTAGATTGTTTGCCCGCGGAGCGGCCCATTCCGTAACAGCGGTGAATTAGCCAACGCGGCCGCCGTCAATTGCACCGCGACGATATTTTCTGAAACCGATACCGCCACATCCTCGGTGCCGCCCACGTCAATCGCTGCGCCCGAATCGAGATAGATTTGACCAGCCCCATTGGCGTGAACAAACGAATCTCTCGCTTGTAAGGTTCCTGGATCAGTTAGTTTCCAAATCCCGGCGTTCAGCGCGACATTCGCGTTCGGCGCGAGGACGAGCGCATTTGGTGCGAAGTAGATTGCCTGACCTTGGAGATTGACCTGCGACTGCAATGCCAGCGTGGTCCCGATGACGCGCTCGGTACTGGCGAGTTCCGGCAAGATTTGCGTAACGCTGTCCGGCCCCAGCGTCACCACGCCGGTACTGGTCGGCAGAAATGCCGGCAAGTTTTGAAATCCCCCGCTGCCGACAGCGTTGTAGTTGGCCAAGAGATCAATTCGCCCGTTCAGCGCCACCGAGGTCGAGCTGTCGAGAAAGCCACGCTGCTCCACCGCTGCACCGGCCAACGTAATATTTCCGCGTGGCACATCAATGAGACCTTCATTGCTGACCTTCCCTCCATCGCCGACCGCGCCTACGAAAACATCCAGACCACGCAAGCTCGGGTCAGTGGTCGGATGCGCCGCGAGCCCAACCTGAAGACCGGCGGCGAGGATCGTTTGCCCATCCGGAGTCGCGATTATTCCTTCATTCTTGACGTTGGCCCCAAACAAGAAAACTCGTCCGCCCACGTGCGCAGGAGTGGTGGGCGCCGTGATCTGGGCGCCGGGTTGAACTACGACATCGCCCGGCAGGCCATTGGGAGTGGAGAGCGGGGCCGGCGTGAAAGCCGGTGTGCCGTTAGCGCCGGCCGCCAGCGGCAGGGCCGAAAACAGAAATTGGGTGTCCGGGTTATTGAGCAAGCCGCGACTGACCAGATTGTCGTTAATGGGCAACGCCGAGGCCACGAGCGTATTGACGTTAATCTGCGCGGACCCGCCAAAGATGATGCCGTTGGCGTTGATTACAAAAACCTGGCCGGGCGCTTGGATCTGTCCCAAGATCTGGGAGGGAACTGCCGTGGGATCATTGACCTTGTTGAAGGCGATCCACGAACTTTTCGCCGCGCCGCCGAGGGATTGATCAAAGGTGAGGGTGGTCTGTTTGCCGATATTGAAGCTCGCCCAATTCAACAGCGCTTGCGGGGCATTCTGCACGATGGTGACTTTCGTTTGGTCGCCAACCACCGCTTGCTGCGGCAAGCTCGCGCCGGTCCACAACGATGGATCGAGTGTTACTCGCGAATCCACTTGAAGGCCACCGGCGCCCAAGCCGTTCGGAACATTGGGCAGCAGAGTGCCGGGATGATTTGGATCGGCACCGAGATTGTTGGCGCCTTGAAGCGCGAGCGCCCGTGCGGCTGCCTGCATATCTTTAACCGACTGGAGCGCCTTGGCTGTTCTCCCCAGCCGATTCTGGGCACTCGGCAACACCGCGGCCGGAGTTGCGCTCGGCGTGGTCCCGTCAGGAGTGGTCGTGGGCGAACTCGGGGCCGGGGTGCGTGACAATATATTTCCCGCCACGAGGTCGCGAACCGGCATCACCACGAGCAGCACGTTCGCTGTGATGATTTTGATAAGGGGCCAAATATTTTTCACGTGCCGAGTCCTCGTTCATTTAGAAGTTTGGCTAGACGATTTTGCACTGGCCTCTTGCAGAATCTTGTCCCGGTAAGTGGCCAAATCTTTTTCGCTGAGCGTGACCCGTTCACTCGCTATCTTGTCCTGGTAATCTTGGACGAGATTTTGAAGTTTGACGCGCGTAATGCCGGTGAACGGCTCCCGCGCCGTAATGGCGTCACCCAGACCGAATTTCTCGTACCGTTGCAGAATTTCGTTCGCGATCTTGTAGAGAGCTAGGTTCTTCTCTTGGCGATCAACCACCAGCCGCTCCATACCGGCCACAACTTCTTCCACCCGCTTGGCCCGGTCAGCCTCTTTGTTGCGAGCCAATTCCGCCGCTTGCTTGCCGACCTCAACGGTTTCTTTGAGCTGCGCAATCTCCTTCTCTTGATGCGCGATCTGAGACTTGAGGCCATCCACAACTTGGGCCGTCAGCTTGTTCTCGTTGACTTGCTTGGTGAGCGCCTCCGTTCTTTCGGTCAGTTTCTTTTTTTCGTCCGCCCATTGCGTTTGGCCGGCTTGGAGCGCCGCGCGCTCCGCCTCGGCCGTGCGTAATTGGAGCATGGTGGCGCGCAATCGGTCGCGCAATTGGAGCTCGACGGTTGGCGGTGGCTCAGCCGCCGGGACTGCCCGAGCCGGCAACAGGCAAAGCGCTCCCAGTATCAGTAAGGAAATGACATTTCGTTTCATACAATTACCATTTTGCGTTTACATCAAACTGCACCGTGTCCGCCTTCAAAGTCGGACCGGCAATTTGATCGGAGCTCATCCAACGAAGAGCCAAGAAAATCTTGGGCGAGAGGGCGAGCGCGCCGCCGACCGAATAGCCCTTCACGTTGGTCCCGCCGCCGCCGAAATCGGATTCACAAAAGCCATCGATGACAGAGTCCGATTCGACGTAGCGATACTCCAACCAACAATTCCAATCCCAGCGCTTCTGGAGGGTGATCGCTCCCAATTTGGTGCCGACGATCCACGCGGTATTCCCGCCGCCGTAAGAGCCTGACGTCCCGCGGTTATTAACCGCCACGCTGTTGATGTGGCCTTCGTCATAAGCGGTATTGATGATGAACTCTTCGTAGAGCGCAATGTTGAAGGGCTCGAAACGTTTGTAGTCCTGCCTTCCAGTGAAGGCGAGGTCTTGGAACGGCGTGGCGAGACCGTAATATTGCCACTGGTTAATGGTCCCGAAATTATTGGCGGCGGTCGGGGTGATATTGCGCAACTCCATATAGGTGTTGCCGTATTGTGCAAAGGCCGGCCGCAAACCGTCGGTGTTGCCTTGATCTTGCGCAGTGAGCGGAACGTAAGGCTGGGAGAGTTTCCCCGCGACGTTCTCAAAATAGTAGAACGCGCCGGCCAGCTTACAGTTGAAGTCGCGGTTGATTTTCCAATCAATCCCGAGTTGCCCACCATAAAGGTATTTGTCGGTGCTGGGATATTTTTCGGGACGATTGGACGAGAAATTCAGGTCCGTGTTGAAGACAGGAAACGCGCCCGCGGTGCCAAATGCGACAACGCCGTCGACAACTTCCTTTTTGCCCCGCAAGGCAATGCCATCGAATCCGAGATCATTACCCCAGATAACCGACGTTGACATAAACGGGTTGTCAAACCGGCCGACGGTCACCGACGCGCTTTCGGTGGGCTGCCCGCCGACTTCATATTTGATAAACGCCCGATCGAGCCAGATCGCATACTTGCTGAAGTTACCGCCCTGTGCATTATTCGCCGCACCCAGGCTTTGGTTCGCCGTCACGGGTGAATTATTTTCACCCGTTGCAAGCCGAAGCCCGGCCGTGAAGCCATCATCGAGGTTAATCCCCGCACCCAGTCTTGAAACAAGACGAAACCGATTTCGATCTTGATCCACATTCCGCTCAGGCGGAAAGGAGGTCCCCGTCGTGTCGAAAGGCGACCCGGTATTGATCGCGTTAAAATTTGGGAACGCGCCGGTATTGTCGTTGCCGGAAGGGTAGAAAAGCCCCTCATACCGGACCCGAATATCGCCGTAAACATTAAACATCGCGACCCAGGCCGGCAGGCTGTTGGGCGCCATCCAATGTTCGGCCCGGGCTTGCTGCATGACATCGGCTTTGATCTCATCGCGGATCTGCGCCTTCACAATTTCAGGAACATAGCGAACGCTCACCGTATCATTGGTGGCTGGGACTGATCCGGGCTGAGAAGCTTGGGCGCGCGCTTCGGCCGCATCCTTTTCCGCTTGGTCAATCAGGTCTTTCGCGTCCTCCGCGGAGAGCACACCTTTCTCGACGAGGCGATTGATCAGATTGATGGTCATGTTCGGCGATTTCGGTTTCACCGCCGGGGCACCGTCCGCAAATACGACTTGGCAGCAGAAGAACGACAAGAGGAGGAAACGGATAATCATTAGTATTGCCTTGTGAGAGCTGCTTGGGAAGGCCGCGCCGTGAGGCGTAGAACGATGGGCATCGGCATTCCCTCGGGTGGAGGTTCTTGTAAAATGTACCCGACTAAAACTTCGTCGGTAATGGCTTTGTCGAGCGTTGTGTTACCGGTCGAGCCGGTGAGACGCGCGCGGGTGATCTTCCCGGTGCGATCGGACCAAATTTGTGCGACGACGCGGAAGTCGGCGGTGCGCGTGTTGCTATTGCCTTGCAGGGCTTTGGAAATTGCGCCTTGAACTTGGTTCGCGTACCAGCCCCACCGGCTAGCTTTGGCTTGGCCGGCCGACTTACCGGCGGTGCCGCCAATGACACTGTTGCCGCCGCGCAGACCGAAACCATCGGCGGGCCCGTTGCCTTGGATGCTTGTCGCCAAGGCGGGGGAATCGTTGGCGGGCGCTTCGTTTTTTGGCGTGTTGTCGGGTTTGGTCTCCGAGTCGTCCACCGTCTCTTGCGCGATCATTTTCTGCTCGGTCTCCGTCGGAGGCGGGGGCGCTTGGGTCGGAGGAGGAGGAGGCGGCGGTGCCGGTGGCGGCAAATCGATCATGACCATCCGTTGGTCTGGGCGTGACCGTGAAGATTGATCGAAGAGTCCTTTGCTGAACCAAACCGCGATGCCGAGGACGACAACGATGCCGCCACCAATGACGGCGCGATATTTATGGAGCGGGCCCGGCTCTTCATCCCGGTCAAGGCGGCGCATCCTATTTCCCCCGGGCTTTCGTGGCGAGGCCGACTTGCGAGACGCCCAGGCGCCCCACGATATCGAGCACATCCATGATCTGCTGATATTGCGTCCCACTATCCCCGGCGACCACGATTGACATTTCGGGAGTCGCTGCCTTTTGTTGACTGAGACGCTGTTCCAGTTCCTGCAAAGAAACGGGGATCGTATCGAGAAAGATCTTGCCCTCGTTATTGACTGAGATGGCTTTGGTCTTGGGTTTGCCCAGATTGGCGCCTTTGCTGGCCTTCGGCAGGTTGACCTTCATGCCTTGAATGGACGCCGTACACATGAGAATGAAAATCACCAACAACACGTAGGCCAAATCCAACATCGGGGTGATGTTGATATCGTCGTACGGCTTGGCCTCGGATTGGGCTTGCATGTCAGCGCTTCTCCAAGATTTCGGTGAAGGTGGCTTGGTCTTCGTCGCCACCACCGTAGAATTCGGCCATCTTCGTGACGAACTCGTCAATGAACACATGCATGTCGCTTGTGGCATCTTTGACGCGCGACAAAAGATAGTTGTAGCCAAACAACGCCGGGATCGCGACCGCCAGACCGGCCACCGTCGCGGCCAACGCGGCCGAAATGCCGGGCGCGATGGCGTTGACGTTGACCTCTCCCTGTTGGGCAATCGCGGCAAAAGTAATCATGACACCCACAACGGTACCCAACAATCCCAGGAAGGGGCCGCCCGAGATGGCAATCGTCAACAAGACGAGGAGGCGATTCAGTTCTTGAGTTTCACGGACCAGTCCACCGTCCAGCGTCGCGCGGATGGCTTGGACTGACCGGGCGGAAAGCGCTTTGGAGCCACCATTTTGTTTGTCATTCGCCAAGCGGTGTCGGAGTTCCTCGGCACCAATGGTGTAGATCCGGTGGATGGAAGCCCGGCGAATCGTCTTGAAACTCTTTTCGTCGATCCGTCCGCCCAGCGTTTTGACGTGCTCCATATCGGTGTGAACCAACAGGGAAAGATCCGCATGGACATGGTGCCAGACATCCATGAACTGGGCGTTGCCCTTGGCAACTTTGTTTAAGTAGGACGCCTTGCTAAACATCACCCACCAACTGATGAACGCCATGATGAGGAGAATGCCGATCACGATCCAACCGTCAAATGTCAGCGAGCCAATGATGACGCCGAGATAACCGCCGCTGAACCAACTCGTGGCACCTTCGTCGGCACCAAGCGCAAGCAATTTGCTGCCCTTTTCTCCCTGGCCGATGGCGGCGAGCTTGATGAAACCGGGCGGACGCCCGGCTTTCGCGATTTGAAATTCGTCCAGTTCGCCGCTGAAGTTTTCTCCGCCAATCTGCAGCGGACTATTCATCGCCGGCAGCGAGGCCTGCAACGTGGCAAAGGGTTCACCGTCGATATACAGGGTGATCGTGGCCTGCGACGAGACCACCGCGAGGTGCCGCCAAGCGCCCACCGTCATCGCACTTCCCGGCGCGCTCTGCTGGACTTTGCCCGCTCGGGAAATCTGGACATACGGGCTACCGTTTTCGACTCCCACCACAAAATTCGTGTCCCCGTCGCGCCGGCTGAAAATGATTTCATTGGCCGGCACCGTGGCCAGCTTAATCCAAACCGAGATCGTCAGCGGGTCGGCTTCCAACCACCGCAACGACGGCGACGGAGGAATCGTCAAAGCCGTCTTGTCGTCCAACCGAATCCCCGCGCCGATGAATGAACCGTCCACGGCAATACCGGCGTTCTGCGTGATGTTGCCAGTGCCGGTCGCGTCAGTTGCCGGGGTGCCGCGCTCGGTGAAATGATAGACTAGGACGGTTTCCGGATCGTAGGTGGCCTTCGCATCGCTGCCCCTTTCCAGCTTGGGACTACCATTCCCGGAATAGAGCCAGAAACTGGTGATCGCCTTGGGTTTGACATCGGGAACCTTGACCCAAACGAAAGCTTCGCCCATGAGCGCATCGTACTTTTCGATGTGATAGGGCAGGAGGGTCTTGTTGTCCTCGGCGACAAACCGAATATCGCTCCCATCTTCGCGCGCACCGGCAAACTGGAAATTGCCGGCATGCAAGCGAATCAGGACCGGGGTGGTACCGATTAGATCCGGAATCGCAACGCCGGTGGTTGTCGTATCGATCGTGATCTTCTTGCGATAAGTCCATTCGCTGCTCCACCAGTTCGAAGCCTGCGCTACTCCCGAGAAGAGGAAACAGACACCCACTGCGAGCAGCCCGCGTTTTGATAGAATTGTTGTTGATAGATTCATAGTTGTTTGCGGATTGGTTTATAAGTCGACCCAAAGTCGGAAAGTTAGCACCAGATCCAGTGCGCTGGTCGGCGATTGATTAATGAGCGGCACACCCAGATCGAGCGAGCCGTGGTAGTGATTCATGAGATGCGCTTCGCTCCCGACTCCAACGCTCGCCAGGTCAAAACGTGATTGCTGCTGGGGTAACGGATCGAGAAGCCACAACCGACCGCCCTCGGCAAAAAGATAGACCCGCCAATCAGGCGCGTTCTTTCCAAGCCCCTTGACGAGCAATGGACTGCGCAACTCCGCCCGGCCAAAGATTGCATCGTCACCAAATACTTCGCCTTCGAGATAGCCACGAACGGTTCCCAATCCGCCACCGCCATACTGTTCTCCGCTGACCAATGGCAGACTGGCAACCTGACCTTGGATTTTTGCGTACGCTTGAAATCCATGGGGAAGTTCGTGCGTATGCGATAGGTCGCCGCGTAAATCAAGATAGCTCCCGTCGCATTTATACCGGCTCTTCTCAAAAGAGCTTTCGCTACTGCCAACACCACGGAAACTAAAAGCCGGTCCGATGTTGAGCTCGGTCTGCTGGTTGGTCGTCATCCACGTCGCGCTATAGGTCGCGCTAAGTGGAAAGTAATGATACGCGGTTTGTGTTGTATTCGATTGTCCGCCAGGACCGACATTTTGGTTGTTACTTTTGTAATCAAGACCAAGGCTCAACGTCTGGGAAAAATCCTTGCCACCCGGCAAAACGATTATGGATTGAAGGCCGATCACATCGCCACCGCCACCCACGGCGAGATTGCCAAGGGTTGATACCTGGCTTTTTTGGTCCGACCCCTGAAGCATCAGACTCAACCAATTCAGCTCGGCAAAACGTGCCAGGTAATATCCAGAATAAACTTGGACTTGGTTTACATTTTCCGGCGACAACTGAAAACTTCCGCCAATTGAATGCCCCAATTGCCAGAGATTGCCGTAGCTCAACGCCCCATCGACCCGGAGGTGATCCGTATTCGCGCTGTAACGGTTATTCAGCTCAAGACTACCGTGCAGGGGAAATGAATCCTTTACGTCCAAGTCAATATCCACCGTGCCCGGCGTCACACCTTGGCGTAAAGCGGGCGTCACGCTGCGATCCGGAAGTTGATTCAAGGCAACGATATCGCGGTTGACGTCGTTGAAATTCATGACCTTGCCTTCAGCGATCGAAGGTGCAATCGCCCGAATCTGACTGGGCAAGAAATACCGGGCTCCATGGACTCGCAATCGGCCAACCGGAGCTTCGGTAACCTCCAAAATGATAGGGCCGTCCTGCCAAGGCTGAGCCGGGATCTGAACCGAGACCGTCTGGTACCCCTTGCCCTGATAGGCTTTTTCTAACGCGGCTCGCGCCTTCTCAACATCGTCCTGCGTTCGGCTCGGCCCCAAATAGGGATAGACCGCTGACTCAATCTCGACCCGCGTCAACTGGCGCGCGCCCTTAACTTGGTATTCCTCAATAAAAATCCGTGGCGTCGAGCCGGCCGCTAGCATGGGATCGACGAACCAAGCCGCCAGCACAATTGGGAATACCCAAAAGTAGCGAATAGCCCGGCACTGCCCAGGAAATCCAGACCTTATAAAGCCGCAAACCAATTCTTAATACCTCGCGTAAAAGATAAAATTTTCGGAGGCGACAACCTCCGGTGCGCGAGACTGTACAGGGATTAGAGGAGATGGCTCACACAGTATTCGGACATGGACTTCAACAATTCGGACACAAACTAAAAATCAACAAACACCACAACCATAGTCGGTTAAAGCTATCCCACAGAAAAAGACACAAAATCGTCACCGGGTGTCACAGAACAGTAACCGAACAAGAAAACTTCCCTAGAATTTGATCGGACACGAGACAGTGATAGTGAGGTCTGGCGTGTCCTCAGTCAGGCCCGCTCCAGCCGTGAAGTTGAACACGGCATTACGCGTCACCGCCCAGGCGAACCCGAAGCGGAATTGCGACTCGTTGAGCGATGAGCCTTGAACCGTGCCGATCCCAGTCAGTTCAGTGCTGAAGGTGTATCGTTCCAACACGCCGAGATTGATGGCAAACGAGGGATTCATCGCCACGGCCACGGCGACGCCGACGTCAATGCTCCCGCCGGGCTGATAGGTTGTGGAAACCGCATTAGTGCCGGTGTCGGTAATCTGTTGCACCGTGAAGTCCCGGCCGAAGTTGTAGGTATAGCCGGTGTTAAAAATCAAGACTATCGGATCCATGGTTTTAATGGCCGTAATTCCACCCCGAACACCCCAGACCCCGGTGCCTTGGGGCAGCCCGGTACTCGTGCTGATGTCGAATTGGCTTTTGCCGGTCGGCGCGCGGGCCGTGGACTGAACAATCAGATCGGGGACCCAGCCGTGTTCGTGTAACAATTGGTAGGACAACCCGAATTGGACGTCGCCGATCCCTTGGTCATGCCGGTTGGTTTCCTTGGGGGCCAGTTGCTGATTGTTCTGAGCGGACTGCGTCACATAGGTGTCCTCCTCGTATTGAAACGGTACCGCAACATCCGCCTGCAGGTTGGGTAAAACCCCGAAACGTAGCGCCAGCGAGGTCTGAAAGGTGTCGCGCGTCACCCGTAGCGATTGGATGTCCCCAATCACCAGGACCGGCAGGATGGAGAATCCATCCACGTTAATCAAATTCAGGGAGCTATGTGAATAGGTGAAACCCGGCTCCACATCAAACTTCCCCGGTGGGAGCAGCACGCCACTGCGTTGCACACTCTGGATGGCCCGCTCACGCTCCACGCGCTCTCGTTCTTGCTCTGCCTCGGTCCGTTCCTTTGCCGCCTCGGCTGGTGCTGGAACAGGCGGAGCCGCCGGGGGAGCAATAGCGACCGGTGCGGAAGGCGTGACCGCTTTTGATTTTTCTTCCGAACGAGCGGCCTTCAACTGCTCGAGCTCGGAACGTGTCTGCTTCAACTCGTCCGCGAGATTCTGAATCAGTTTGAGGATCTGCGCCTTGCTCAGGTTGTCGAGATCGTTCGTCGCCGCGCTCTCAACTACGTTGGTGGAAGCAACCGACGGCACCGCCTCGGTCTCTGCTGCGTCCAGACGCGCGGAACCGATCAGCATCACCGCCACTATGCCGAGCGAGCGAAATCGAAATTGTGTCATCGAATAAAATTATCAGAACTCGCCCGGATGGCGAGCCACGAAACCGATCGCCCCCGCCTGAATGAGACTGCGTGTCATATCCTGGGAAACAAATCCCTGCCCGGTTGACTCGGGCTGCCAGTCCACGGGCACGAGACCCTTTTTGGATTTCAGGATCATGCCGACACCGTTGCGCCACATGTCCACAAAATTGCCGGCTTTCACTGTCGAATTGCCCGAGATCGGATCGGTCAGGTAGACCCGGTCTTCCCGCACGCCCCGAAACACGACAAAGTGATCGTAGCCGCGGATGCGGATCGGCACGATGGTCGGCTCTTTCAGCTCGACGAGATCCGCCAACGTCATCTCGGAATAGGCAACCGCTTTGAACCCGACCGAAGCGGCCGCAGTCTTGAGATCGAGCAACGAGAATCCTTTCTTCTCCTTGTAGCGCCGGATCGCCTCTTCCTTGCCGTGCTTGTGGATGATAAACGAGACGACCGACTCCTCGGACACGTTGAGTTTGTAATAGTGCTGCAGCACGGTGGTCAGCGCCGCGGCGCCGCAACTGAAGTCGTACTTCTGTCGAACCGCGCGCTCGTCTTTCAGGTCCTTGAAAGTCCGGACTGTCTTATGGATGGTCAGCCCGGAGGACAGCGTCACCGACAGATTGGGCTCCGGCGGCGCCTCGCCGGCAGCAAGTACCACCGGCCGGATGCACCAGCCGGCAAGACAAAGCAGCAGGCTTAGGCGGACGCTCAAGGGGGGCCGGTCTGCGTGCCGGTGTTGCCTTGGTTGACCGTGCCGACCGTGGAGTTGATGTTGACGTTGAGATTCAACATCACCGAGATGGTGGAGTTGATCGAGAGGATGTTAACCAACGATGATAAGTTTTGCTGCGCTTGATCGCTGAGGTTAATGGATTGAACACTGTTGTCCGTCATGTTCTGGTTGCCGTTACCGGTGATATCGAACGACCCAGTGATGCCGGCGTTCAACCCGTCCATCTCGCTATCATCCATCTCTCGGCAGCGCTTACTCAGCACAACTTTTTTGTCGTTCTTAGCGACCGAGGAATCTTGGGCCGGTTGGGAACTGGATTTTTGCGCTTCTTGCACAACGACGGACTTCGTCGCGACGGGTTGCGTCTCGGCCTGCGCAATTGCTGGAGCTGGCGCCGAATCGCACTCCTGTGCCGGAGCCGGCACCGAATCGCACGCCTTCTCCGGCGCTGTGGTTTCCGCCTGAGAACGCGGCACCACGACCCACGCCATCGTCAGCCCGACTGCTGTGATGGCGATCGAAAACTTCTTCATGAAATTGTTTTGTTGCATCTAGACATCCTTTCAAACTCCCGACGGTTGCGACGTATTTCGGCCTGACGGGAGTCCCCGAGCGTTGTCGCCCGTGGACTCCCGTATATTGTGGCCGAGCGTTTCCGGATGGAAACGATTAGTTACTCTGAACGATCGTGTTCAACTGGCTGATCGCGATAGCGCCGAAGTCGGCACCCAAGGAGAGGGACTGATCACGATTCGCCGCGTTGACCGCAACCGCGACGTTGTTACGACCGGCAGCGTTCACCATGCTCAACACAACCGCGTCCTTCTGAGCCGCGTCGGTGATGTCAACAGCGTACGTGCTGTTGTCTTCTTCCGTCTGGTCGCCGTGGCCGATCTTGATGTGATCCGCTGAGGCAGTGATGTTGTCCACCGTGATGTCGCCCGAGACATCGCCGTTGGCCGTTGAGACCGTGCCATCAACCCAGGTCAAGCCCGGGCGGGTCGCGCCGGCAACAATCGTCACCTGCGAGTTCCGTTGCTGATTGATGTCGTTGAGCTGATCCACCGTGCCGCCGCCATCAACGTTCGCCACGTTGATCGCAACCGCGACGTTGTTTTCGCCCGCGATATTGGCAACGCTGTCACCCGTGATCGCACCTTGGGCATCCAAGCCGAGGCTCACCGAGTACAAGCTGTTGTCGTTGATCGTTTGCTGTCCGTTACCCACATCCACGCGCGGCTGGCCCGCGGCGGTGGTCCGGTCCATATCCTTGTCGTCCATCGCCTTCGCTGCGAAGCTCGACGGAACAGCAACCAACAGGCTCCCACAAAGTGTCAGGGTGCCGATAACTACCATGTGCTTCTTCTGTTTCATGACTTTCTCCTTTGGTCAGTTTGTTTTCTTGGACTTGTGTCCGTTCCAGAAACGCCGGCCATCAGCTCAGCGCATCTACATTTCCCTTTTCGCAGACCGTGCGAAAAGAAATCGTCTTGGTGAGAATCCTCACCGGCACCTCCTGAGGTGCGTAAAAAATTTGTTGTGGCCAGAGTTCGGTTCACGGGTGCATTGCTCCCAGCCCCTGCATGCCGCCGCCGGCCAACGGATTAAATCCCGGCGGGAGCGCCACTTGATTCTTCTGCAGGGCGCTAACGATACTCGGCAGTGTGTCCAAGTTAATGTTGAGGTTGCCGGTGATGCGAATGCTGCCATTCATCACCTGAACACTGGTCGGGAGACTCGCGCCCGGCGTGCCGACTGTTACCGGCGAACCCAAGATCACTTGGGTTTTCCCCGACGCGCTCGGGATCACATCCACCGTGACCGATCCGGAACCGGCCACAAGCCCCAAGGAGGAGAGCCGGCTAAATTGAAAAAATATCTGGTTCAGCGCCACCGGATCGACACTGACGCCGACCGAACCTTTGGCGCAGACTTGATCCATCTCTTCATCCGCCATCAAATGCGGTTGCGCTTGGAGCATTGGCACCAAAGCGAAGAGCAACGCCCAGCCCACCGGCATCAGCGGAATTCGGATTATGTGCTGCTTGATCACCATGTACGCGCAGACTACCGGTTTACAAAAATGTGTTCGTTCAGCATTCGGACAAGCATCTTCAGATTTGGGACATAAGCCCGGACTGGCTAATCGATTTGATTCAAGGTGGTTGCAGCACGGCACCAGCATTTCTGTCATTCCTCGGGCGAAACGTGACGCAACAGTAACTCTCGGCCGGATTTCAGAGGTGATTCTTGCTTCGGCGGACTTCCCTCGACGTAGAGCCGGATGTCCCGATACCGGTGCATTCCATACGACCGAGCACTCGCGAGCAACATCCTTACCGACGCTGGCGGAGTGCCCGGTGAGTAGTTTGGTGGAGCTGAACATTGCTCCAATCTTCCGAGTCCATCTAACTTTATTGACTAGTTCCATTATGATTTTCACCACGGGCGATCCAGCCCAGCCTAAAAGTCATCGTACAGATGGCTCTTGATGTCGGTGGCGCAGTCGATGAGCTCGGTCGCGGTTTTGTAATCGAGAACAGCGAGACGCCTGTAGATCTCGCAACTGAGGATGAAGCCGCGCAGGCGGTAGTCAGCCGATGTGGGCTTGCCCTGTGCCACGTTCCGCTGTGTCAATTCCAACTTCTTCACCGTGCTACTTTGCCGGCCACTGTTGAAGCGCCCGGTAAGCGGGATCGCTTGGACCCGTCGAATAAGCCCCGGGATGGTGTCGCAGGCGGGACTCTTCACGAACACTCGGAAGGTTGTGGAGTAGGAGTTGCCCGCCGCATCAAACACCCGGCAGATCACGGTGTTCGTGCCCAAGCCGAACGCGGTTCCCGAGGGCGGCGTGTAGTTCACACCGGGGGTGGAGCAGCTATCGCTGATGGTCAACGTGGGGTAGTTCACGACCACGGATTGTTGGCCCAGCACCACTGTGACCGCGATGTCCGTCGGCGGCGTGAGGATAGTGGGCGGTGTGAGGTCGAGGGTGGTCACGGTGGTGGCGGCTGAACTGGATGCCCCTTGGTTGTCCACGACCGTCAGCGTTACCGGCGTACTGCCTACCGGGAAAGGACCCGAAGGTTGAATGATCCGACTCACGATGGTTCCATCCGGATCGAACGAATGATTGTCCACTTGATCCGCGGTCACCTCGGCTTGGCAATTCGCGTCGGCGGCAGTGATCACGGGATGGGCGATGGCGACGGGAGATTGATTACCTCCGCCACCACCGTTCGGGTGCACTACCACGTTGAACGGAATCTGGTTGGTGTTGCCTGCCCCATCAAACACCCGGCAGATCACAATGTTCGTGCCTACCCCAAACGCAGTTCCCGAGGGTGGCGTGTAGCTCACCCCCGCGGTGGAACAGTTGTCGGGGAGAATGATAATCGCACCGGAGTCCGAAATCGAAGGCGCATAGCCGCTGGCCGTGTGCAGCAGCACGCCTCCCGCGCTAACCGTCACGTTAATGTAGCGGTAGATGCCTAAGTAACCCGAAATATTAAACAATCCATCGGTCTGAACATCCGGGGGAAGCTGGACACCCAAAACGCCAAGTGCATTCGAGCCGTAGATTCTGGCAATTTCACCCGGTTGGTCACCGGCCGAAAGCGATTTCAAAGTGAATCCCACGAGAGTGAATCCCACGGTGTGCGTATCAATTTGCACATAAGTGCTGGCCGTGATCTCATGAGCAGCATCGCTGACAATGCCAAGTCCCGTCTCCGCAACGCTGCCATCGGTTTTCGCCCAGAGATTTTGATTTGAAGACGCGCATACTGTCAGGAAATATCCGCCTTCGTTGAAGATTGAATTGGGACCCAGATTGCCATTGCCGTTTTCCAAGAAGGTGAAGGTGACGGGCTGTGCAAATACAGCTGCGGGGTAGTTCACGACCACGGTTGGTTGGCCGAGAGGCAGGGTGACCGCGATGTCCAGCGGAAGAGTGAGGATCGAGGGCGGAGTGAGGTCGAGGACGGTTACCGTGGTGTTGGTCGATCCCGATCTTCCATCATTCTTCACGACCGTGTAGGTCACCAAGGTTTCGCCGAGTTCATAAGGGCCCGGCGGCGTGACGAATCGACTGATGATTGCTCCGCCATCGGGATCGTACGAGCCATTGTCGAATTCCGATGCGTCTGGGGCCGCCTGGCACTGCGAATTCGCGGACAAAACCAAGGGCTTCGCAATGGCGACCGGCGCCCAGGCGTGTGCCTGCAGCAACGGGAACAATACGAAGAGCAACGCCCAACAAGATGGTATCAGTGGAATTCGCAGTCTGCGCTGTTTGATCACAATAAACTCCCAAGTTGACTGCCGCGGTTAATCCGGCGTCGCTTATAGCTCATCGTAGAGATGATTCTGGATGTTGGTGGCGCAAATGATAAGTTCGCCGGCCGTTTCGAAGTCGAGCACGTTGAGGTTTTGATAAATCGAACAACTCAGGATGAAGCCTTTCAGAAGGTAGTCGGCAGATTTCAGCCGCTTGAGGGTGACGTTCAACTGCGCCTTCTGTAGTTTCTTCAGCATGCTATTCCGGCGGCCCCCGTTGAAATTTCCGGTCAGCGGAATCGCGCGAACACGTTCACTCAGCCCCGGAATGGTGTCGCAAGCTAACGGTGTCATGATCACGCGGAAAGTTGTGGACGTGCCGTTGCCGGCGCCATCAAATACGGCACAGGTCACGAGATTGGTGCCCAGCCCGAAGGCCGTTCCCGAGGGCGGCGTGCAGCTCACGTCCACCGCGGAGCAGTTGTCGCTGACGTTCAACGCGGGATAGTTCACGACCACACCTGACTGTCCCGGAACCTGCGTGACCGTGATGTCCCTCGGCAGCGTAAAGAACGTCGGCGGCGTGAGGTCGAGAACGGTCACGGTGGTGACCGTTGAGTTCATCGCCCCTTGATTATCCGTGACCGTCAGCGTGACCGGCGTGACAGTTCCGACTGCGAACGGACCGAACGGCTGAACGACTCGATTCACAATGGCGCCATCCGGGTCAAAGGAATGATTGTCCACTTGATTCGCGGTCACCAAAGCCTGGCAATTCGCATCGGCCGCAATGGTGACGGGCTGGGCGATGGCGACCGGCGGCAGATTGTTGCCGCCACCGCCACCGGCGTTCGGCACGACCACGACGTTAAAGGAAATCTGGTTGGTGTTGCCATCGCCATCAATCACGATCAACGCCGCGGGGGTGATGCCGAGCGGAAAGACCGACCCGGACGGCGGTGCGAAGCTCACGGAGGCCACGCCCGAACAACTGTCGGTGACGGTCGGTGGCGGGAAGATGGCCGTGCCGCTACTCTGGCCGGACGCGATGGTGACGAGAAAGTTGGGGGAGAAGTTGCTGACGATTGGTCCGGTTGTGTCCTCCACCCGAACGGTGGTGACCGCCGAACTAAAGGCACCGCCGTTATCGACCACCGTGTACGTGACCTCCGTTTCGCCGAGCGGATACGGACCCGGCGGCGTGACGGACCGGCTGCCGATGACTCCGTCGGGGTCGACGGAGCCGTTGTCGAATTGTGACGCGGGCGGGTTTGCTTCGCATTGCGAATCTGCGGATAAGACCAAGGGTTTTGCGAAGACGACCGGCGGCAGATTGTTGGTGGATAGATCACAGTTAATCCCGCAGAGATCAATGGTGGATGCACAAACGGCAAAAGAGTCGCCCGTGGCTTGAGTCATTGCGCCTTTCTTCACCAAGACCCGCGTCTGTTTCACGAACTTGGCCAATCGCTTACCGGCGTCCCGCACATGGCAGATGGCGATTTGGCGACCGGCCTTTTCCAGTGTCTGCAGCAGATTGCCGCGGCTACCCTCGTTGATCGAGAGCGCTTTGACGCGCTCGACGACTTCGTTGATGCAGGTGCAGGCAGTGAGATTTGTGGTGGCGACGGCGGGGACCAACTCATCGGACACAGCTTGAGTGGTCTGGCCAAGAATGAAAATGACCACCGCGGCTGCCACTGACAAGCTCCGCGAAACGGCGCATGGTTTTTTTATGAAGTCTTTCATAGTAGCCTCACGTCAAAGGCTCGACTTAACTGGCCAAGCATAGAAGTGCTCAAGGAACCTTGCTTGCAGTTTTCGGACAGAGGCGTACAGCTTGCGGACATCACCGATGCGAGGGCAAACCGCGTTTGGCAGGGAAGTTGTGCGGGTGGCCTGATACAGCTCCCGCCTGGCGTGAGGGAACGTCACCAAACGGTAACGTAACGGCCCGCCGGCACGAGCTGTCACGCATTTGTTCCCAAGTCGTCATCTGATTGCGACCGAGCGAGGCAAAGTTGGAGTCAATTATGTTCAAGAACCTCATCTCGATTACGGCCGGTATCACCATCAGCTTGGCCGCGCTCGGCACCACGGCGACCGCCGAACCAACGCTCAAGGAGCAGATCATTGCCATCGACAAGGAACTGGCGGTCATGCGCAAGGACACGCTCACCGACCCGGCAGTCAAAGCGGCCCAAGCCGAGTTGCAGGCGGCGGTGGTCAAACTGAAGGCCACCGAGGATGAGGCATTGGTGCGCACGAGTCCGAAAGGGAAGGAAATGGTCGAGAAGTTCCGAAAGCTCCTCGCCCAGTACCAAGCCGAACAGAAGGCCGAGGCCGCCAAGCAGAACCCCAAGAAGTGAACCGCCCCCGGGTTCACGGCGCTGCTACTTCACAATCACATCGGTCGTGACCGGCGCGCCAAACCCGCGCTGGAACACCTTCCCGCCGCAGCCCTGGTCAGTAATTGTGTCGCCGGCTGTCGTGACTGAACCCACCGCGGAACGCGGACACACGTCGTCCGCCGGGAACGTATCCCGGTTGTCATCCACCGCTTCATGATTCGACCGGGCCAAATACCGGTAGTCGTTGTGCGCCTCGTCCCGAATTGTCCGCCGCGGATCCGCGACGCAATTCTTGGAGTATGTGACGCGGAAATACACCGCCAGTTTCCCTTTCGGCGATAGGAACACCGGTAACCGGGCTTGCGGCGGGGCCGTCAGCAAGACGGGTACAAGATCCGGGCAACCGTTGGTCAACGAGCGCACCTCGAGGTCGACAATGCCGGTCAAGTCGTCGATCCGTTCCACGCGCGGACTGCGATTTTGAATCTCGACTGCCACCAACTTCGTCACCTCCGGCCGGGTTGCACTCAGCGCGATCCGCTTCGGCGCGCGGATTGCCGTGACCGCGAAATTTTGGGGCTTCTCCCGCAGCAGATCGATCGTGGCACAGGCAATCGCGGAGTTTGTCAGGGCCGGGTCGGTTTCGTTCGCGGAAACCGTCACCCGGTTGCAGAGATGCGCCGTGGCTTGCATGGATGCAAATATCGTCACCGTCGCTTGACCGCCGCGCGCCAGAGACCCGAGATCACAAACCACAATGTCACCGACGTTCGTGCAGGTTCCCTGCGTGGAAAACGCCGACGCAAAATTCACACTCGACGGAAGCTGATCAGTCAAGCGCACACCGGTCACGCCATTGAGCCGATTGTTTTCGACAAGGACGTTGTAGTAGAGCGTATCCCCCACCCCAACCAGATCGGGATTCGCGGTTTCCAGCACCGCCAAGTCATTAACATGATACCGGGCCAGCGCGCAGGCTGTCGCGCCATTGATCGGCGAGGAGCCGGCCAGAATGATCCGACCGTCGCCGACAAGCGCCAGGGCATAGGCTTCGTCGGCGGTGCTGAGCGGAAACTGCGTGTTGACCAGCCCACCTTGGCCAAAGCTTTCGTCCAAGTTGCCGTCAGGATTGTAGCGGGCCAGCGCGAACTGGCGTTTGAAGATTGTCGGCCCGGTTGATCCCGCCACCAAGATTTTGTCATCGGGCGTAACCGTCACCGCCACGCCAACGTCGCTGCTGCCATTGGAAAAATCAGTTCGCTGAATTCCCTGGTCACCGAACGAACCATCCAAACTGCCATCCTGGTTGAGACGGACCGTGACGAAATCCGAGTTATTGGTGACGTTGGCGATACCGGCGGCGATGATCCGGCCAGCGGACTGAAGCGCGAGACCGTTGAGCTGACTGAAGTTGGCCCCGGCAATCGGCAGCGCCAGCTGACCAGCGGTTCCGAAACCGGCGTCGAGAATGCCGGTCGCGGTGAATCGCGCCAATGCGAAAGCGAGATGACCATTCGCCGTCACTCCACCGCCGATCACCATGCTGCCGTCGCCCTGCAAGATCAAGGCGCGCCCGGCCGCCAACGAACTGCCGAAGGCTGTCAAAGCCCGACCGCGGTCGCCGAAGTCCGAGTCGTTGACGCCATCCGCAGTGATCCGCAGCACGAGAAACTCGCGACCGCCGCCCGACTTCAGATTGGAGCTGCCGCCGGCAATGATCTTCCCGTCGGGTTGCAACTGTAACGCGGTGATGTAGTCGCTGCGATTCGTCACTGCGGTGCCGAACGAAAACCCGCCTTCTCCAAAATTCGTATCGAGCGCGCCAGACGAAAGCAGCCGGGCCAGACCGGGGCCGACGGACACCACAATCTTCCCGTCGGGTTGCAGTAACAGCGCGCCAACCGACGAAGTTTGATTGGTCGAACGGCCAATGGTCGCCAGACCACTGTCGCCAAATTCGGCGTCGAAGCTGCCGTCCTGATTGAGACGGGTTACGCCAAAACCTCCACCGACGACAATCTTCCCGTCCGGCTGACAAGCGACCGCAGTCGCGACGGCACCCAGCGGCAGTGCGCGCACGCCGCCGTCACCAAATCCCGAATCCAGCGCCCCCGGTTCACCGCGCAGTGACATCGGGACGGCGACCAGACCGAGAAGATAGACCCAGACAATTGCTCTCATTGACCACCGATCAAAACCTCACCGACTTGCGCTTCCACCAGCAGATAGAGCCGGTCCAGCCGGCCCTGAATCGCCACCGGGCCAACCCCGGGGGCAAGGTAAATCCGTTCCGATAAGAGATCGCAAACCGTGAAAATCGGTTGATTCGCCGTGTTGATCCAGAGAACCGAGCAATCCGTATATTCGCCGGTCTTCGTCCGGATCGGCGTCGCCACTGGGGCGAGTTGAACCAACAGTTGATCGCACTCGTGATTGCCGGCGCTAAAGACCGATTGGCCTTTCTTGAGCGGCCGCAGACTCACGACCGGATGGAATTTGGCTTTCTTCAACCAGTAAAGATCACCAGAATCGGGAGGGGGCGGCACCGGAAAATTCACCGGTTTCCCCAAACCCCACCGATAGAGTCTGGTCGACTTCGCAGAACCGTAAAACGTCACGGACCGATCCGATAATCCCGTCACCTGTAACAGTCCGTTTGTTCCCGGTTCACAGCGGATGATTTTCTTATCGCCGAGAGAAGATTGGAGAATCCAGTAATTGCCGTCTTGAACTGGAAACAATGACGAGGCTGGAGCGCTTCGCGCGTTGACCGCACCAAGCAGTAGAACCCCCGCTAATAATAGAACTCGTTTCATGAAAGAGGAAAGAGCAGGACGGTTTGACCCGTCCTGCTCCCCCTGAATTGACCGCCGCCAAACTAACCGGCGTCGGTCGTTGTTATGCGATCGTTACAGGCAACCGTTCGCCAACTTCGCCGCGTTCGCGGATGCGAGGAGCGCATCAGCGTCGGTCGCGTTGATGATTCCGAGGCGCTTGTAGATCGTGACCTTGGTGATGAACGCCTTCAGCTGCGCACAGGACTGCTTCAGCAGGCTCGTCTTGGTCGGATCGAGGTTGAAGGCGGTGAGTTTGGCCTGCGCCCGGGTCAGGTTGCCATTCAACGATGACTTACGGCCCGCCGTCATCTTCTCATCGGTGAGTGCATCCACGGCCGAGTTGATCGCGCCGAGGCCCAAGCCACTGACGCTAACACTGAAGCTGCAGGAGTTCGTCCGGCCCGCGGTGTCCGTCGCCGTGCAACGCACGGTGGTGGAGCCGAGAGCGAAGGCCGAGCCCGAAGCCGGTGAGCAGACGACCGTAGCCGCTGCGCTGGCGCAGTCGGTCGCGGTCGGGGTGCTGAAGGAAACGACGACGGTCGTATTGCTGGCGCTCGCGACGTTGGTCGCGATGTTCGCCGGGCAGCTGCTGAGCGTCGGTGGGGTTGAGAGAACCGTGACGACGAAGCTGTTGCTCCCGATCCGGCTGGCGATATCGGTCGCTGTGCAGCGCACCGTGGTGTTGCCGATGGCAAACGTCGAACCCGAGGCCGGTGAGCAAACGACGCTCACTGACGCGCCGGAGCAATCCGTCGCGGTCGGCGTAAAGGTCGCCACTGGCGAGCACTGGCTGATCGGGGAGGCGCCAACGATGGTCGGAGCCGCGCTGCTGATCGTCACAGTGAAGCTATTGCTCCCGATCCGGCTGGCGGTATCGGTTGCGGTGCAGCGCACCGTGGTGACACCGGAGGTGAAGGTCGAACCCGAGGCCGGCAAGCAAACGACGCTCACTGACGCGCCGGAGCAATCCGTCGCGGTCGGGGCAAAGGTCGCCACTGTCGCGCACTGGGTGATCGGGGACGCACCAACGATTGTCGGAGCGGAACCACTGATGGTGACGGTGAAGCTATTGCTGCCAATCTTGCTGGCGGCATCCGTCGCGGTGCAGCGGACCGTCGTGACCCCGTTGGGGAACGATGAACCGGAAGGCGGCGTGCAAACCGGGAGGCCAATCGGCGTATTGCAACCAGTCGCAGCGCCCACGGTGTACGAAACCACCGGGCTGCACTGTGAGATGGGGGCGCGGGTCGGGAGCACCGGCGCAGCGCCCTGAACCGTTACGGAAGCGGTGCAGAAGCTGTTGGAGCCGTTGCTATCGGTGACCGTCAGGGTGACGTTCGTCGTGCCGACGGGGAACGGGCCGTTTGCGCTGAGGCCGAGGAGGAGACAGAGACCGGTCGAGCCGTTGTCAATGTCGTCCACCGTCACGCTGGCTTGGCAGTTCGTACCAGCCTGAACCGTGATGTTCCGGCAGATCGCGGCGGTCGGAGCGGCCTTGCGGAAGCTCATCCCCGTATTCCGGAGGATCAGGTCGCCCATGTAGACGCCCGTACCAGTGCCGGGGCGGAGCTCATACAACTGCGAGACGACGATGTTCGTCCCCTGGAAGTTGTCGATAGTCGGATTGAAGAAGTTGAAGCTGATGCCAGCTCCTTCTTGAATCGACCAGCTCCCTGCCAACGAGTTGTTGATCACTGCGGAGGCAGTGCTGTTGGCCGTGTTGGAGGCACCATTCAACGACGCGGGCGCGCCAGTCAAGAGTGTCAACACTTTCGACACCGGTGTCGCTTGCGCGGTCGAGCTACCAGCCACCCAGGCGGGCGCGCAGTTTGGTGCGCTGGCCCACAGGGTGCGGGCGGGCACGGTTACCGCGTTGCTGGACCAAGAGGCGGCGGTGGGCGCCGTCCCGATCGTTCCCCAGAACAAGTCGGAACGGGAGTTCCAACCGGCGCCGTAGGTGGCAGCGAGGTCGGCGGTCGAGAGCGCGGGGAGCGCGATCTCACTGCCGGGGGTGGCCTCGTAGAACTTAATCATGCTGCCGAGGTTGACTTCCAAGTTAACCGTTTGGCCTGGGTTCGCCGTAGCGCGGAAGCCCAAGATCAACTGGCCGGTTCCGGCCGTGACGGTCTGCCCGTGAACTACCGGCGTCAGCAGTGCCACACTCGCCAACGCTAGGAGCGCCATCTTCCAATGGCTTTGTTTTGTTTGTTTCATGTCCAATTTCCTTTTTTTTAATTTACTGTTTTTGGTTTGTATTGATTTCCCAAACTATGGGGAGACGACGAGACCTTCACCTTGGCGGCTGACGCCCATCGTGCCCAGATGGATACCGGCCGGCGAGATGTTGACGGTTTTGATGGTATTGGCGAGCGTATCGGCAACAGTCTTGGAATTGCCGGTCAAGCTGCTGCGATACATCAAGTGCTCATAGGACCAGAACGTGTATTTGCCTGCGCGCACTGCATCTTCGCTGTAGTCAACACCGTTGTATTTCATGTACGCGGCACCCGAGGCACCATTCGTGGCCGTATTCGCATCGCTAATCCCGACATAGCCGATGATATGCGTACCCGCACCAGTCAAGGCGTTGGGAGTCCGCAGCAGGCCTGCGACAGTTCCGCCGCTGGCATAACCAGCCGTTGGGGAGGCGTAGAAATCACCCAAGACAGTGGTGTCGGGATAGGGCTGGATACCCGTGATCGAATTCGTGGTGGAACCATTGGCACCAAAGACGCCATTGACCGCCAACTGATTTTGGAACGGCGCGCTAAACACGCCAAAGGCCGGCTCGGCAAAGGAGACAACGCGCGTGCCGGAGTCTTGGTCACGGCCAATCAGACTGACAATGACTGTGTCATTGGTGTTGCCGGTGAACAATCCGATCGGAAGCGAACCCGAGGCGAGGAACAATTGCGCCTGCAAGGTCGTCATGTTGTCTACGCCGGAAGGGCAACCAGTATTGCGAACCCAAGCGAACGGAACGACACCAACCGTCACCTTGGTCAAGGTCGGCGAGGTGTAAGGGGTCTGGCCTTGGAACGTGTCGGACATGGCAACGTCGGCCGTCACTGGGGCATCATACGGTCCGCTGCTCAGACCGGAAGCACCGCCCACCGTCAACGAAGCGTCGTTGTTCATCCACTTGGTGTTCGAACCGTCCGTCCGGTTTTGCGTCAGCGTCTGAATCCCGCCGACCGAGCCCGCCCAGGACGTTTTGATGATCACGGGAATGTTACCCACAATCGTTGTGCCGATGAATTGCGCCTGACCTGCACCGGTGAAGGATGTTCCGGCGTAACCGTACACGCGGTTAGTCTGGAGCATCGCCAAGATTGCGTTGTGCGTCGCACCGCGGAACGCGGTGGAGCCGGTAATCCGCAGCGTGACTGTTTGAGCGGAAGCCGAGCCGGCAATTGCCAGCGCCGCTGCGCCCGCTACCATTGTTGAGACGAACTTGTTCATACTTTCTTTCTCCTACGAGTTGTTTTGTTGTTGGTTTACTGACAATCTAGCGGAGCCCGCACGACATCGCGGCCCACCCCGGTCTGACCGAGCAGCCTGCCAGTTGGCCGTGGGGTTATCGCTCGCAGCGCGCTGTTTGTCAGCGCGCAGCTCCCGACCACCTGGGCTCTCTTAGCTCTGCTCACGCTGCCCAATATAGGGACGCAGTAAAAGAACCGCTGCCAGCATCTGGACAAGCAGCGACAGTTTGTGGACATAAATGGTCGTGCTGTAACCAACTCCCAACCAGCCACATCAGTAGCATTCCACCGGCAGCACAGAGCGGCGCGCGCGAAGGGTCACAAAACTGTAACGCAGCGGGATGGCGGCGGGCGGCGCTTTCGGTCAATACTTTCATTCAGTGCCGGTCAAACTCGGGGTTCGGGGAGTTGGGGGCTGAAGTAACGCTGCTGGACGTCATCCAGTTCACAGCAATAGTCGTGGATGAACACATTGACGTTCTGACCACGGGTCTCATTGTAAACCACCTGGCTGTCCAACTCAGTCCAGTGGCCGCTCAGCACGTCGCCGAGGCGGATCGGTTCACTGCCACACCATTCGAAAACGGTGATATCGCCGCTTGTTGTCTTGGCGGCGATCAGGCTGGCATTTTCGCAGGCGCGGATGACTTTGGCCGTTGTCTTCATGCTCCCGACCGTCGCAGGCCGATGCGGCGGTCGCCTTACGAACTGAGGTCAATTGTGAAAACTCGCTAGCGGGGTTGCTCTGTTTGTGGTCGGGCTGGCCGGATTGAGTTAGCGGCCGAGCCGGCAGTATTGCCATCGCCCAGCGCCAGTTTTTCGGCTTGAAATCGTTGGGACTTTTTCAGAAAAGACCGGTGATGAAAATTTTCTTAATTTCGATGGTGGTGGTGACGCTGTTATTCGCTCGCACCGCGGCCGGCGCCGAAATCCACGATGACATTCACGTCGCGGCGGGGACCGGTGATGTGGCAACAGTCGCGCTGCTCCTCGCCGCCAATCCCGGATTGGTTAACGCCAAGGATATCGGCAACAAGACTCCATTGCACACGGCGACGATTATGAACCACAAAGATGTCGTCACGTTGCTGCTGGCGAATAAGGCCGATGTCAATGCCAAGGATAGCTTGGGGTTAACGCCGTTGTTCTGGGCCTTGGAATTTAGTCGCAAAGACATCGCCGTATTGCTCGTCGCCAACAAGCCCGATGTCACCCTGAAAACCAAACAAGGCGTGACGGCCTTAGGGGCGGCGGTGATCGCGGGTAATCAGGAAATCGTGGAAACACTTTTGGCCCAGGGCGCCGATGTCAATACCAAGGATAACTTCGGCTTCACGCCATTGTTTCAGGCCAGCCAGCGTGGCCAAACTGCCATAGTCAAAGTGCTGCTGGCGAATAAGGCGGATGTCACCCCCACCTGCTTACCCGGCCGGACGGCCTTGCACGTCGCGGCCGCCGGCGGTCATCAAGACATCGTGTCCCTGCTTCTCGCGAACAAGGCGGATGTCAACGCCAAGGATTTCCAGGGAGGGACCTCCTTGCACGTGGCGGCAAACAAGGCTGTGGCCGGATTACTTCTAACCCACGGAGCCGCTGTCAACGCCAAGAATAGTAGCGGCGGGACGCCATTGCATACGGCTGCGGCCATGGATCGCGTGGAGGTTGTCGAATTACTGGTGGCGAACAAAGCGGAGATCAATGCGAAGGACAACGCCGGCCTGACCCCGCTGCAATTGGCCGCCAAACGCGATCATTCGCTCGCGGCCGACTGGCTGCGCCAACATGGCGGCCAGTGAGTATTGATGGATAGCGATCGATTCCGTCAGGATTTGCCCCAGCCCAGCAAACGGCTGATTATCACCACCACATCCGGATCATCCGGAAAGATGACCGGCAGATCTTTCGTCCGCACCGTCCGCTCCCCCTGCCGCCGGCACATGATTTTGACGGGACAGCCGCAGGCGCTATAGAAAAAAGTCAATTGCCGCTCGGCCCCGTCCGGCCAAAACTCCCGCACCGGCACCGCTTGATCGCGAATTGTCGCATCCAGTATCGACTGCGGACCGCCCGAGCCATCCACGAAGTGGTCATTGCCTTGTTCGTCCGCGATCATGATGTCCAGATTCTTCCCGGTAAACGGCGCGGGCGTCGAATTCGTGGCCGGTGTGATCCGGGCATCCCACAAAACCTGGCGGGTGCGGCGAAACACCAGTGCACCACGGCCCGGCTTCTCACTGCTCACATGCATTGAGATGTGCAGTTTGCCATCCGCCGTTGGCTCGCCGTAAGCATCCAAAATCGCAAACGTCCGCCCGGACCCATCGTCCGACTTCGACCGGCGTTCCACAAAGTGCAAGGCCTCCGCGATGGTCGGAATTTTCGGCCCAAAATCCAGTTCCGCCGTGACCATGACCGCTTGGGCCACTTCGATGGTCGAACCGGTTTCAGCCGGCCAAGCCAGCGCGCGGGTTTCAACTGGAACTGCGGCGCGGTTCGTGGCTGGTAGGTCGGAGACATCCGCGCGGTCCATCGACAGCGATGTCCCACAGGAACTACCCAACCCAATCACCCCCCCACAGCCCACCAATAATAAATAATAACGCCCACGCATCCTGTCGCCTTTATTGGAGTTGTGTGACGTTTCGGTGGAGGGGATGTTACACTTCAGCAAGGAGCCAACTGCTGATACCGGCCGGCGCTTCTCCCCCGGCGCGCGCCGGGGCAACGTCAGTACGTCTTACCGGCGACGACTGCCGTGCCGGCGGTTCGCAAGGCCAGGTGGATCGCACGTAACAACCCTTCCACGGGTTGCCGGAAGACCACTTCGATCTGGGCGGTTGATACGTCGGCACGCACGCGTGCCACACCGGACAATTGTTGAATTTGTTCAACGACGTTGCGGATGTATTCGCCGTCACGCAGGGGACTGACGGTTAGTTTCAGCATGCCGAGTTCAGAGTTTGTGTTCATAGATTTTATTTTCCTGACGACGGAGTAAACCGCAGGCGCGTCACCGTTCGGTGACGATCCAGCAGCATTTGGGAAAACTTCCACCCAGACGTAGCGGCCCCGGGAGGCGACCCGGGAGCACACTACTTTGCGACGGCGAGAACGCCTGGGCGCGGTTCTGGGAGAGGAGGTGAGGTCGAACAGCGCGCGATGACGAGGTGACTATTGCCAAAGCTTGTGTCGACTTCGCGTCAGTCACATCACAATTGCGTAGCGACCGCCTACCGCAGGATTTCGTGGAGCGCGCGACCTTCCGCGCCGCTGGGCGGACGAATCTGCAGCACCGTCGCCAAGGTGGGGGCCAGATCGACCACTTCGACGTTTTCGTTGCGTTGGCCCGGCTTAATCCACGCCGCGCCCATCAGCAGCAACGGCACATGGGTGTCATAGGTCCAGGGCGAGCCGTGGGTGACACAGTATTCATCGGACTCGTTGTAGAGATACCACCCGGGTTTCTGGATCACGAACAGATCACCGCTGAGTTGCCGGTGCCAGGAGCGACCGGCCAGCAAGCCGAACCGCGTGGCCGGGAGTTGGCCATTTAACAGTTGGGTGCGCGTCAATACCGTGTGGATCCCCGGATAGTTTTCCAGGAAGTCAGCGGCGGCGCGTTCGACGTCTTCCCGTTTGCGACCAGCGGCGGTGATGGCCGCCAAATCGAAGTTGATGGTTGGATTGAACCACGCCACGGCAAACTTGCCGCCGAGTGCGGCATTCAAGTCGGCCAAGAGTTTCGTCGGCTCGATGCGGCCACTCTCCAGATGCAGCACCTCCCGGCAAAACTCAGGGCTGTTCGCGAAACCGTGGTCCGCCGTGAGCGCAACCAGGACGTGATCGAGACCAACCCATTGGTCGAGCGCGGCGAAGAATGCCGCCAGCGTTTCATCCAGCCGGAGCAGGTCATCCTGGGATTCGACGCTCTCCGGCCCAAACAAATGATTTAATTCGTCGTGACACGAGAAACTCACCGCCAGCAAATCCGGCACCCCGCGCGGATTCTTGCCGAGATTCTCGCCCCGCATTGCGGCCAGCGCGAATTCCAATGTGTAATCGTCACCCCCCGGCGTCCAGCGCAGTTGATCGTAGTATTTCTTGCCGGCGAGTGGGTGCGGAAACTTCGCGCCGAGACCGAGGTTCTTATACTCGTGCCCGGACGCACAACCATCGGTCAAGGCGCGCCAGTAGTCTGCCCGTGGGAACAGCGGCTCCCAAACACTGTTGAGCCACTTATCCTGTGGTTTCGCGGCATGAAACTCCTTCCACCACGCCGGATACTCTTTCACATAGTAGTTCGAGGTGATGAAGCGGCCGGTCTCTTTGCTGAACCAATACGCCAGCCCGGTCTTGCCGCCGGTAAAGATCGCCCCGCGATCCTTGATGGAGACGCTGACGACCTTCGACTGCAAGCCGGTATTGAGCCGCAGTTCATCGCCAACAGTTGTAACCTGAAGATTCCGCGGCGAGGTGCCGGCATTCTCTTTGGTCGGCTCATCCAGAATCGAACTAGCTGCGTCGGCACAGCAATACATCCGCTTCTGCGTCGCCCGATCCCACCAGTCATTGCCAACGACACCATGCCGGTAAGGATATGCACCGGTAAGAATCGCCGCGTGCCCAACCGCCGTGTAAGTCGTCGCGTGCCCGTGGTGAGCATTGGCAAACCAAGCCCCGTCGTGAAGCAACCGCTTGAACCCGCCCTCCCCCAACTGATCCTGATATTTCACCACTTGCTCCTGCGGCAAACCGTCGACCGTGATCACCACGACGAGCCGCGGCGCTGGAGCGCCCTGAACATTCAGACCAAGGACAAGAAATAAAGCGACGATACAATTGCGCATAATGGGTGACTATTGCCCGCCAAACGTTACAAACATGTGTCGCCGAAGTGACAAATCCACCAACCGGTTGCAGCAAGATTCAGAGGGCGCAACCCCAACGTTCTACCGGCTCAAAACAAACTGCGCGGGCAGGCCTGCGACAACTCAACTGGCCTTCGCAGCGAAATCAGCGGCGCGGTCATAAACGATCTTCCCATCGCGCACAAAGGGCGTCGCCATGCACCACAGGTTGCCGTTGGTGTTGTAGATCGGCTCGCTGCTGTATTGCGGCAGATAAATCCGGCGCATCCGCGGCGTCGTGTTCGAGCCGCTCCGGTGCAAGTTGAAACTCGTGAACGCCACCACACTGCCGGCCGGCACGATCACCGGATCGCCGGGATCGCTGCCGGTATAGCCAATCAGATCGTTTGTGCCGGCTTCCTTCGTGTGATCGAAAATCGCGTGCTTCGTCCCGCCCCGCGAATGCGGCAACAGATACACCGTCCCGTTCTCCACACTCACGTCGTCGAGCGTACACCAGCACGTCATATACGCTTTGTGATACGTCGTCTTGTCGCCGAACTTGATGTAGCCGCTGTCCTGATGCCACGCGAACTTCATCCCTTGCTCCGCCCCCTTCACGACCCATTGCTCGTGAAACAAATACACGTTCGGCCCAAGCGCCACCTGCGTGACCTCCGCCATCAACGGACTGTAAATGAATTCCCAAAGCCGGCTACTGAGCCGGTACTGGTTGCTCACAAAATACCGGTTACCCCGGTGGTTCAGCCCGTCCACTTTCAAACCTTTCGCGTCCATCTGCCCATCGGCGTAACCCAGAAAATAGGAGCACTCCTGCCGCATCATCTCCAGCATGTCCGCCGAGATGATCCCCGGCAGGATCATGTAGCCTTCGGACTGATAAAGATCGCGTTGCTGCTGCGTCACAAGGGAAGTATTCATGCGGATGAGTTTACCCCACCCCACCGGGAATACTTCTCATCCCGTGCCGATTTGTTATCATTTAATGTCGCATGAAAGAAACCCTCCAACTCCCCGCGCAACTCGCCGGCCACATCTGGACGATGCGCGCCGCCAACTCACCCCGGCGCCGCCCACACCGGCACGACGAACTCGAAGTAAATTTGATCCTCAACGGCCGCGGCCGGTATCTCCTCGAAGACCGCGCCTATGAGTTGACGCGCCGCACCCAAATCTGGCTGTTCCCCGCGCAAGAGCACGTCCTCCTCGATTTCAGCGCCGATTTTGAAATGTGGGTCTTGGTCTTTCGCCCCGCGCTCGTCCGCCAAGCCTGTACCACGCCCGCCACGCGCCCCCTCCGGCAACTCGCCCCCGCCACTCACTTCTGCCGGCAACTCACCGAACAACAAACCCGCCGCCTCGCCGTCCTCTTCGCCGAAATCACCCAACTCACTGCCGACCCCGCCCGTTTCAACGCCGGCCTCGCCTACACGATGCTCACCGCCTGGGCCGCGCAATCCGCCTCCGAGATCGTGACCGGTGGCAACATCCATCCCGCCGTCGAACGTGCCGTCCACTTCATCCGTCGCGAAAACACCCCGGTCACCCTCGACGACATCGCACAGCATGCCGGCCTCAGCCCGGCCCGGCTCAGCCGCGTCTTCCTCGAACAAACCGGCATGAGCATCACAACCTTCCGCAACCGGCAACGCATCGAACGTTTCCTCAGCCTCTACACCACCGGCACCGGCCAAAAGATTTTGGAGACAGCGTTGGCGGCCGGCTTCGGCAGCTACCCGCAGTTCCATCGCATCTTCAAACAAGAAGTCGGCTGCACCCCCGCCGCCTACCGGCGCACGCTCTAACGGAATCACCGCACGACGCGACGCAATCGCTCACGGTACGAGCGCGGCGTCACGCCGAAGCGTTGCCGGAACAGACCGTAGAAATGGCCGAGGTTTTGAAAACCGGCTTCGAGCGCGATCTCGATGATCTTCTGCGTACTCATCCGTAATTGTAACGCCGCGTGCTCCAACCGCGCCGCGTTCACCACCTCTGTCGCCGTCAAGCCGTGCTGGGCTTTCAAGACCGCGTTGACGTGCTGCGGCGTGCGCCCGGCCAGCTTCGCGAGTTGGACCGTGCCGAGCCCAAAGTGTTGCGGCTCGCGAATTTTCTCCAGCGCGGGCGTCAGCCAATCCGGGCCGTTCGCTTGTGCCGGCGGTTCGCTGAGTTCGTGCCACAACTCGACCAGAAACCGGTCGATCTCCAAGTGCGTGCGCGGCGCGCGACCGAGATGTTCCGTCCAACCGCGCAACCAGCGCAGCCGGCCGCTACTGAGCGCGACTTCGGCCGGCGGCGCAAGATACCGTGCGCGTAACCGCCGGTCCGTTTCGAGCGGGAACGCGACGTTGACGATGGTGAACGCGCTGCCGGCACGGTTGCGAAAGCCATGCCGGTCTTGCGGTCGCAACATGACGAGCGTGCCGCGCGTCAACGGCCGGCGTGTGCCGTTGAAGTCGTGGATGCCTTCGCCGTCCTCCACCCAAAACAACTCGGCAAAATCGTGGTCGTGCAACAGGCAAGGATACGGCCCGCGCATTTCGCAGCGCGCGATGTGATACGCCTCGCCCGGCATCACCGTGTTTCGCCAAAGAACCCGTCGCATGCCCATCTTTGTATACCGTAACTTTTTCATCTTCCAGCAGAAGATTCAGCGGACGTGCCGGGGTAGAGTCACGGGATGACATCCACCCCCCGTTTGAGCGCCACCGCCGTGGACACGTTCCACCGTGAAGGTTATCTGCTCGTCAAGGAACCGATCTTCGCGCCGGCAGAATTCGCTGCCCTGGCCGCGCATTTTGAACGAAAGCTCGCCGCCTTGCCGGACGACGTCCGACCCGAAGGCATGGACGTACCGCATTTCACCGACACGAAATTGTTCCGGTGGCTGCTGTCCGATGCCGTGCTTGATCTCGTCGAACCGTTGCTCGGCCCGGACATCGCGCTCTTTTCCAGCCATTTCATTTGCAAACCCAAAGGCAACGGCAAACGCGTCCCGTGGCACGAAGATTCCGCCTACTGGAAGCCGATGATGTCACCGGTCGAAGTCGTCACCGTCTGGCTCGCCATCGATCCGTCCACCACCGCCAACGGTTGCATGTACGTCATCCCCCGCACGCACAACACCGGCAAACAAGGCTTCTCCGATTACGACCCGGTCGACGCGACCAAAAACGTTTTCCCGACCGAGATCACAAAAGCCCAGCGCGACGATTCGCGTGCTGTGCCCTGCGTGTTGAAACCCAACGAAGCCAGTCTCCACGATGGCCGCCTCATGCACGGGAGTCCGCCGAACACGAGCCAGATTCGTCGGTGCGGCTACACGATGCGTTACATGCCGACGACGATCAAACTCAGTGACGCCGCGAAGCCGTACCACAACATCTATCTCGCCCGCGGCCGCGACCGTGCCGGCAACGAGTACGCCGACCCGACGCAAGAGTATCCGCAGCTCGCGCGGTACCGGGAGAAGCACGGCAAGTCCGGCCACTGACCACCATGCTGACCAGCAAAGAACGAATGCTCACCGCCTTGCGGCGCGGCATTCCGGACCGCTTACCGGTCACAATTCATCAATGGCAGCCGTTTCATTTACGCGAATTCATGGGCAACGCGGATCAACTGGAAGCCTTTCGACAGACCGGGTTGGATGCATCGATTACACCCTTGGCGGTGTATCAGTCGCCACCATCTTCAGCTTGGAAACAATCCGCCACGCCGGTCTCGTCCCCCGATTCAGACCGGCGCACTCGCCACCGGATCGTGACGCCCGACGGCGAGTTGACCTGGATAACCACCGCCAACGAATACACCACCTACAATATCGAGCACATCCTCAAGACCAAACATGATGCGGAGATTTTTCTGCGCCACTGGCCAGGCTGTCGACTGGATCGCGCCGACCTCACGCGCTGGCACGATCGCACTGGCGACGCCGGCATCGTCCGCGGCTTCGTGGCCATGTTCGCCCAACCAGGGTCGTGGCAGGAGTTCTGCGAAATGGTCGGAACGCAGGAAGCCATCTTTTGGGCAATGGATGATCCCGACTTCGTGCATTGGTTTCTCGACGAGATGACGCAACGCAAAGTCGCTTACGTCCATCGCGAACTGCCCGGCGCGCGCTTCGATCTCATCGAACACGGCGGCGGCGCGGCCAGTTCGACGGTCATCAGCCCGGCGATGTTCGACGAGTTTTGCGTTCCCTACGACCAGCGAGTCATCACCGCGCTGCACGAAGTCGGCTTACCGGTCGTCTACCATACCTGCGGCGAGATGCTGGCCATCCTCGAACACATCCCAAACAACGGTTGCGATGCCAGCGAAACCCTCAGCCCACCCGGCGTCGGTGGCGATATTCGCCCAGCCGACCGGCTCAGGGTGAAAGAAGTCCTCGGTGGCAAAGTCGCTCTCATTGGCGGACTTGATCAAGGACACATCCTCACCAACGGCACGCCGGCGCAAGTGGTCGCCGAAGTGGAGACGTTGTTTGAGACCTTTGGCCGCGAGGGAGGCTACATCTGCTCCGCCAGTGATCACTTCTTCCACGCTCCAGTCGAAAACCTGCGCGCCTTTGCGGCGGCGGCGGAGCGGTGCCGATACTGACGTGATTGACCTTGTGAGGCAGGCGGCTTGCGGGTAATTCCTTACCGATGAAACCGCCTAAAGTTACCGACGTGATCATCCATCTTGTCTTCAGCTCCCATTGGGATCGCGAATGGTATCTCCCCTTTCAACACTACCGGGAGAAACTTGTGCGGATGCTCGACGAAGTCTTCGCTCATCTCGAATCCGGCAAGCTGCCGTTCTACCAGATGGACGGGCAATTCATCCCAGTCGAGGACTATCTCGAAATCCGCCCGGAGAAAGAACGCCTCGTCAAACAACTCATCGCCGCCGGCAAGTTCCGCGTCGGACCGTGGTACGACTTGCCGGATGAGTTTCTCGTCAGCGGCGAATCCGTCGTCCGCAATTTCCTCCTCGGCATGAAACGCTCCGCCGCGTTCGGCCAGACCAGCAAGACCGGCTGGCTCTGCGACATTTTTGGTCACAACTCGCAGATGCCCCAAATCCTCCGGCAACTCGGCATCGACAACGCCCTGCTCTGGCGCGGTGTGCCGTTCAACTTGCCGGGCATCATCGAATGGGAAGGCGCGGACGGTTCACGACTTCTCGTCCATCGCTTCCCGGCCAATGGCTACTGCGACTTTGAATTTGAAGTGCCGCGCTGCAATGAGCGGACAAATTATCCGTCCACCAAGAAGATGGTGGAATTGGCACTCGGTCAAGTGGAGCGCTACCGGAAGTTTTTCCCGACCAAGACCTTTCTCTTTTTCGACGGCGGCGACCACATCGAGTTCCGCGTCGAGATGCTCGACTTCGTCAAAGCCTTCAACAAACGCGCCGGCAAAGAAGTCCTCCGCGTCTCAACGCTCGACACTTACATCGCCGACTTGAAAACGAAGTTGCCGGCGGAACTGACGTTGTTCAAAGGCGAGATGCGCGAGCCGGCCAGCATGGACACGAGTGGCTGGTTGATTCCCGGCGTCGGCAGCAGCCGCATTCCGTTGAAGCGCGCCAACCACGCCGGCGAGACGTTGTTGACGTTGTGGGCCGAACCGTGGTGCGGGATCGCCACCACGACGCTCGGGCTCGAATACCCGGCCACCGCGCTCGAACTCGCCTGGGAATATCTCCTCCGCAATCATCCGCACGATTCGATCTGCGGCTGTTCGACTGATGAAACCCACAACGCGATGCCCTACCGGTTCGATCAATCGCGGCAGCTTGCCGAAGTCCATTTGCAGCGCGCCCACGAACATCTCGCCGCCGATGCGTTGCGCGGGAAAGTCGGCAAGACGGAACTCGGCGTGAGTCTCTTCGCTCCCGCCGGCGGCTCGCCGCAGTCGTGCCCGGAAATTCTCGTGCGCCTGCCGAAAGATTGGCCGCAGTTCAATGAGTTTTTCGGATTTGAAACGAAGCCGGCCTTCCGCATCGAAGACGCCGCCGGCAAGGATGTGCCATACCAACTGCTCGAAGTGATCCCGGCCACGTTCCACGGCCGAGTCCCACCGGACAAGATGCCGTGGGGCGAACAACGGCAAGGCGCGCGGCTCGCGCTCGATTGCGCTGTCGCCGCCGGTGAGCAAACGAATTTCGTTTTGAAGCCAGTGACCGGGCCGACCCGCATTCCGCAAGCCGGCACGATCGGCGTGGGCCGCGCCACGTTGCGCAATGAATTACTCGAAGTGACCGCGCAACCCGACGGCACATTGACGCTGACCGACCGGCAGACGCACGGTACTTTGACCGGCTTGTTGGCAATGGAAGACACGGCGGATGTCGGCGACGGTTGGTATCATGGCGTGCCGACGGCGGATGCCGGCTTTCTTTCGACAGGCGGCAACGTCACGTTCGGTCTGCGCGAGAACGGGCCGCTGCTGGCGCGGTTGCACATCCGCGTCGAGTGGCTTGTGCCGCGCGAGTTTGATTTTAAGAACATGCGCCGCGGCCACGACCGCGCGCCACTCGTCGTCGAACATCTCGTCACGCTCCGCAAAGGCGCGCCGCTCGTCGAGGTGGACACGACGGTGCACAACACCGTGCGCGATCACCGGCTCCGGTTGTTCTGTCCGACCGGCGCGGACGCCAACTCGTATTGGAGCGACTCCGCCTTTGACGCGGTCGAGCGCCCGGTCGGCTTGCGTGCCGACAACCACACGTTGCGCGAACTCCAAGTCGAAATGACGCCGCAGCAAAATTGGATCACGGCCGGCGACCTCGCGTTGCTCGCGCCCGGCCAGTACGAGAGCGCGTTGCTCGAACAACCCGACCGGCCGTTGTGCGTGACGTTGCTGCGCGCGTTCCGCAAAGCCGTGTTCACCGACGGCAACGAAGGCGGCCAGATTCAAGGCAGTCACACGATCCGGCTCGGCTTGAAACCCGGCAAGACGTCGGCGACGGAGTTGTACCGGCTCGCGCAATCGTTAGCCGCGCCGGTCCGCGCGGTTTATCTCGACGCGCAGGATTTGAAGGAAATCAAAACGCGCCGGCAAGATGGCGTCGTGCCGCGTGTCGACGGGGATGTTGTGCTTTCGGCGCAATACCGGGATGGTGGCCGGTGGGTATTCCGCATCTTCAACCCGACCGGTAAGGCACAGACGGTGAAACTCACCGGCGGCGTTTGGACGCAGACGGATTTTGTCGGGGAGAACGCGAAGCCGGTAAAGGAGAGTTGCCGGGTCGCGGCGAAGAAAATCGTAACGTTGCACGCGGAGTAAATCATGAAATCATATCGCGGATTGCCGGTGTTGGCGGGTGTGTGTTCGCTGGAAGAGGCGCAGCGGCCGGGGTTGAGCGTGGCGGCGAGTGTGGCGCGGTTGAAGCGGCATCACTATGCGCTGAAGCGGTTGCATGGGATTTTCACGGCGCGGATCACCGCCGAGCCGATTTATGAATTGAAGATGGCGTTTAGCCGGCACGCGCATTTGTGTGCGGAACACGTCGCAGCGTTGCGCGAACGCGTGAGCGAGATGCGCGAGCCGCCGTTGGGGTTGGATGCGGTGCCGGACGCGGCGCTGGAGATTTTTTACGACGAGATTCTGGCCGCGCCGACGACGGCGGAGTTGGTGCTCGGGTTGTACGAGAAGGCGGTGCCGGCGGTGCAGCGCGAACTCGAAGCGCATGTGGCGGACACGAACCGGTTGACGGATAACCCGACGGTGCGCGTGTGCCGGTTTGCGTTGTTGGAGTTGGGCGACATCGCGGAGTTCGGCCGGCAGGCGGTGGGTTGTTTGGTGGACGAGGCGACGCGCCGGCAGGCGGCGGGGTGGTTGGCGCTGTTGGATGATTGCTTGGCCGGCAAGACGCCGAGCCGGCAATATTCGGCGACGCCGTATATCTATGATCGCATGCCGCACCGCGATGAGCGGTTCAAGGACAATTACAACATGGGCGTGAACGCCGAGGTGTTTTTGTACGACCCGCAGTATCCGGCGTCGGTGAAAGTGTTGATGATGTATTACAAGCGGCTCCGGGAGATCGACGTGCCGGAGATGATGGCGAGCATCGTGACGGAGACGCCGGACAAACCGTGGGGTTATTACCGGGACATGACCCGGCAAATCTGGGACGAGGCGCGACACGCGATGATGGGCGAAGTCGGGTTTGCGAATCTGCAAGTGGATTGGCCGGACAAAGTGATGATCAACTTCACATGGTCGGTCGGCTTGAACACGCAACTGCAACCGTGGGAACGGCACGGCGTGTTGTATTTCATCGAGCAGGGCTTGATGCCGAAGACGGGCAAACGCTTCGAGTGGGAGACGGCGCTGGCGGCGGCGAATCCGTTGTCGGCGACAATGCAGGATTTCGATTGGGCGGACGAAGTGTTGCACGCGCGGATCGGGCGGACGTGGTACGTCTCGCAATTCAAAACGGCGACGGATGCGGTCGCGTACGGGGACAAGTGTTGGTCCAAGGTGTTGGCCGACTGGCGCGGTTGGCGCGATCAAGGATTGACGCAACATCGCAACTGGTGGCCGGACTTGTACAACGCCTACTGTCAGCAACACGACATCGCGCCCGACCCGAAGATCGCGGCGTACCACGAGACGTACGAGACGACGCGCGCGGATTTGAAGAGCATTACCGGCTCGGCATAGCCGCGCGGTGCGTCGAGGGCGTCCGGCCCGTGTACCGGCGGAAGACGGTCGCGAAATATTGCGAGGACGAGAAGTTCAACGCCAGCGCCACGTCCGTGACGGTCGCACCCGGCAGGGAGAGTTGCCGCTTGGCCGCTTCCACTTTGCACCGCAACACATACTCGGCTGGCGGCAAGCCGACTTCGTGTTTGAATCGCGCCTTGAACCGGGGCAACGAAAGTTTGAGCCGCGCCGCCAACGCCGGCAACGGTAGCGTTTGGTGGACGTTGGTTTCGATATAGCGGAGCAATTCGCTGATAGCCGGCGAGACGCTCGGACGCGGGCGTTGCCGGGCGAGGTCGATCACGCGGAGGAGGAAATCCACGAGGCGGTTCTGGATGCGAATGCGTTGCAACGGATCGCCGGCACTGGCCGCGAGCGCGTCGTCCAACAGACGCGCGAGAATCGGTTCGCCGGCGAAATGCCGGTTTGGAAGACGGCGGAGTTGGTCGACGAGCGCCCAGCATTCGCGCTGGTCGCAATTCAGAAACGAACGTGGCCGGCGCGGCAGGAAAACTTGCAACCAGTAGAGTGTCCCTTTTTCTTCCGGTGATTCGCCGGTGCTGTGAATTTCATCCGGGAAGGTCACGAAGACATCGCCGCCGGTCAGCACATAGTCCGAACGCCCGACCCGGTAAAGCTGCTTGCCGGTGGCGAGGTAACAAATTTCCAGCGTGCCGGGATGTGCATGCACTTTCAACCCGCGCTGCGCCCGCCGGTACTGGTAGCGTCCCAACTCCGGCACTTCCGGGATACCGTGCGTTTGGAGGTTGACGACTTGCCGTTCGACCATGTTTGAAATCGTATCGCGATATGTCCGCAAATGCCAGCGCGCGTCCGGTCTGCTAAGGTTCAAAACATGAGCACCCCGTTGACGACGTTGACCCAGGAACAAACCGCCGACACGCGTTGGTCCAAACCGGTGGCATGGTATCGCACACCGTTGACGCCGGCAGTGGTGAAGCACCTGCACTCGCGCAGCGATCTGCTCGGTGGGCTGCAAACGTTCGGCTACCTCGGCGTGCTGCTGACGACCGGCGGTCTCGCGTTTTATTCGGCAGGCCGCTGGCCGTGGTGGGCGACGGTGTTGCTGACGTTTTTGCACGGGACGGTTTTTGCATTTCAGATCAATGCCGTCCACGAACTCGGCCACGGCACGGTGTTCAAGACGAAGGCGCTGAACGTGTTCTTCGAGCATTTCTTCGCGTTTCTCGGTTGGATCAATCACCGGATGTTCGACACGAGCCACGTCCGGCATCATCAATTCACGCTGCACCCGCCGGACGATCTCGAAGTGGTGTTGCCGTACAAAGTGATTCGGAAAAACTTTTTCAAAGGCGGCTTCATCAATCCGCTCGGCATCAAATACGTGATCGTCGAAGGCCTGCGCGTCGCGCGCGGCAAGTTTCGCGGTGAATGGGAACTCGCGTTGTTCCCTGAGTCCGACCCGGCCAAACGCCGCGGGGCGATGAACTGGGCGCGGTTCGTCCTCGCCGGCCATGCGACGATCCTCGTCGTCGCTGTGACGGCGGCGTGTCTCGGACATCCTCGGTGGTTGATGTTGCCGGTCTTGATCTCGGTGGCGTCACACTACGGCGGCTGGTTGTTTTTTCTGCTGAACAACACCCAACATGCCGGCCTGCAAGACAACGTGCCGGACTTCCGTCTCTGTTGCCGGACAATCACCGTCAATCCGCTGTTCCAATTTCTCTACTGGCACATGAACTATCACACCGAACACCACATGTACGCCGCCGTCCCCTGTTACCGGCTCGGCCAACTTCATCGCGCGATCAAACACGATCTCCCGCCCACGCTCCACGGCGTCGTCGCGACTTGGCGCGAGATCGCCGCGATTCAAACCCGGCAAGAAGCCGAGCCGACTTATCAGTTCGCCGCCGCCTGTCCCAACCCGCGCCCGAAGGACATTGACCAGCGCCGCGCGGTCGGGCTAGAACCGGCCTGATGAGAGTCGATCTAACCGGCCTGCCCTGGCAACTGTGCGGCTGGCGGCCCTACACGTGGCTGCTCCAACAAGCCATTGAAACCGCCACGCCATTTCACGCCGACATCACACCCATCCCGGCCACCGTCCCCGGCTCCGCCCAAACTGCATTGCGCGCCGCTGGCCTCCTGCCCGACTGGAACGTTGGCCTCCAATCCCTCGCCTGCGAATGGGTCGAACACCGACACTGGGAATTTTTCACCGACGTTGTCCTCCCGGCGGGCCCGCTCACGTTGCACGCCGAAGGCCTCGATCATGCCGGCTGGATTCTCGTCGACGGTAAACGCGTCGCCGAATTTACCGGCGCGCTGATCCGGCACGACATCCCACTGACCGGCGACGGCCAATCCCACCGGCTCAGCATCCTCTTTGACGAACCGCCCGCCGAACAAGGTCAAGTCGGTTTCACCTCACGCACCCAACATTTCAAACCCCGGTACAACTACAGTTGGGATTGGTGTCCGCGCTTCGTCCCGGTCGGCATCAGTGACCGGCTCTGGCTTGAAGTCGGCGCGCCAGTGTGTGAGATCATCCGGCTCCGCACCGAACTCGCCGCCGACAACCAGACCGGCCACGTCCACCTCCAGATTCATTGCCGCGCCCCGGTCACGCTCCAAATCGCGTCGGTCACCCGCGACCTGCCGGTCGGCGAACACCGTGTCGAGTTTCAATTGCCGGTCGAACCGTGGTGGCCGAACGGTGCCGGGCCGCAACGCCTCTACGACTTGCGCATCGGCGACCAAACGATCCCGGTCGGCTTCAAACGCGTGACGTGGAACAACTGGGTTTGCGAAGTCAACGGTCGCCCGCTCTTTCTCCAGGGAGTCAACTGGACGCCGATCCGCGTCGATTACCACAGCGTCACGGCGGCAGACTACGCGCGGTTGATCGAGATGTACCGGGCGATGGGTTGCAATCTGCTGCGCGTCTGGGGCGGCGCGTTTTTGGAACGGGAAGAGTTTTACCGGTGCTGCGACGCAGCCGGACTGCTCGTCTGGCAGGAGTTTCCGCTTTCGTCTTCGGGTCCGGATAACAACGCGCCGAACGACCCGGCCATTGTCGAGAAACTGTGCGGCATCGCTCGCGACTACATTCACCGGCGCGGCCATCACGTCAGCAAACTCCTCTGGTGCGGCGGCAACGAATTGCAGACCGCCCCCGGCAAGTCCGATGGGTGCGGTCGACCGCTCGACTTGACGCATCCGTGTCTCGCCGCGTTGGCGGAGGTCGTCGCGACGGAAGATCCCGGCGTCCGATTCCTGCCGACCTCGGCGAGCGGGCCGCGGTTTACGGCGGCCGCGAAAGATTTCGGAAAAGGCCTGCATCATGATGTCCACGGCCCGTGGAACTGGATGCCGGAGTGGGACGATTACTGGGCGAATGACGACGCGTTGTTCCGATCCGAAACCGGAGTGCCCGGCGCGATGGCGGCAGAGTTGATCGAGAAGTACCGGGGTGAGTGCGCGGCGTTACCGGCGTCGCACGCGAACCCGTGGTGGCAACACACGAGCGCGTGGTGGATTCAAGACGACCTCGCCGCCGGTAAGTCGCTGGCGGAATATGTTGAAGCGAGTCAGGCCTTGCAGGCGCGCGCGGTGGCGAAGGCGGCTCAGGCGTGTCGCGACCGGTTTCCACGGTGTGGCGGTTTCTTGTTATGGATGGGCCACGACTGTTTCCCGTGCCCGGTGAACACGGCGGTGATTGATTTTTCTGGTCGACCGAAGCCCGCTTACTACACACTCCAAAAGATTTTTACCCAATTCTGAATGATTCCATTCAAGCGGTTTTGGTCGGTTGCGGTGGGATGGCCGGGGCGTGGCTCAATGCCGCCAAAGAGACCCCCGGCCTCAGAAGACGGTCGCGAAGTATTGCGACCAAGTGGAGTCGCAACGGGCAATTGAATCTTTCCGGCTCAGTCAACCGCCCACACAAAGGGAAACAGAGGGCTTTGTGTCCGAGCAAAGTTTGGAGCGGGCGAAGGGAATCGAACCCTCCTAGCTGGCTTGGGAAGCCAGTGCATTACCACTATGCTACGCCCGCATCACGCCGAGCATTCTCGCCCTTTTCGCCTTCAAATCAAGTCAAAGTTAATTGCCGGGCAATCCCATTCTGCTATGCTTGCCACCATGCCCGAACCCGGCACCATCCAGCTCGAAAAAACCGACGCCGCGCTCGACCAGCCGTGGAACGTTATCGTCCGCAATGATCCCATCAATCTGATGAGCTACGTGACGCTCGTCTTCATGCGCGTCTTCGGTTACCCACGGGAACGCGCCGAACGCCACATGCTCGAAGTCCACAACCAAGGCCGGTCGCTCGTCTGGTCGGGCGGACGCGAACAAGCCGAACACTATGTCCACCAGCTCCACAGCTACCAACTCCTCGCGTATATGGAGCAAGCCCTGTGATCCATTTGCGCGTGGAACCCGACGGCCCGAAGAACATCCGCATTACCGGCATCGACCCGGTCGTGCTCGACAGTCTCTTTGCCTTGCCGGAGGTTCTCGAACAACGCGACAAGCCCGGCGTTCGCGACCGGCTCATGCCGCCGCCGACTGAGTCCGACGAAGCTCTCAACACCGACTGGCAGCAAAACGTCACACCCGATCTCCGGCATCTGTTCGTCACCGCCAGTGAGACTGTGTTGCGCGATCTGACCGGCGTTAAGCCGGACCCGCAGGCCAAACACCTCCAGCAACTCAATTTCCCAGCAGAACATCTCAACGCCTGGTTGAGTGCGTTGAACCAAGCCCGGCTCATTCTCGGCGAACTCCACCACGTTACCGAAGCCGACATGGCGATCACGGATTTCAATCTCAGCGAACCGCACGGCCTCGGATTGTTCCGCATCCACGTGCTCGGTTACCTGCTCGAACATCTCGTCAAACTGGCCGGTGGTCATGAAACATCTATATAGCGCCCAAGCCGTCCGGTCCGAGATGGTCGTGCTCGTGTTGGAGAAATGGGGGCTGCACCCAGAATTGCGCGAGAAGTCCGAAACTCCCGACCTCAACGATCTCGACCGCGACGCCGATGTCTTCATCCCGGTAGCTGAGTACGAGCGCGCCAAAGAAATCCTTTTCGGCGAAAGCGAATTCGAGCGCGGTGGATTCTAAAACGAAACGGCGCGAAGCCGGTCAGACTTCGCGCCGTCCGTTGTGATTTGCCGGAACCTATTTCTTCAACTTCGCCCGCACGTCGTCCAATTGACCGGCCGAACCTAGTAGTTGGTTGCGGCTGGCGATGAACTTGGCGTATTCATCAATGAAAACCTTGCCGGGCGGACGGAAATCAAATTCGCCGGGCTTGTCGCGGAAAAATTCCCGATGCACCCGCGTCCACACGAGCCGACCGTCGGTATCGATGTTGACCTTGGTGACGCCGAGCTTGGCGGCCGGGAGGTATTCCTTCGGGTCGACGCCCATCGAATCTTTGATCGTGCCGCCGGCGGCATTGATGCGGTCGACTTCTTCCTTCGGGACGCTGGAACTGCCATGCATGACGAGCGGAAAGCCGGGTAGCCGCGCCTGAATTTTTTCCATCACGTCGAAATGGAGCGACTGACGCCCCTTGAATTTGAACGCGCCATGCGAAGTGCCGATCGCGCACGCGAGGGAGTCGCAGCCTGTCTTCTTCACGAAATCTTCCGCTTCGACCGGGTCGGTCAAGCAGGCGTTGCCTTCCTCGACTTTGATGTCTTCTTCGACACCGCCGAGCATCCCGAGTTCGGCCTCGACAGAAATTCCCTTGGCATGAGCCGCGTCGACAACGCGCTTCGTGATCGCGACATTCTGGTCAAACGGATCATGCGACGCATCAATCATCACCGAGCTGAAGAACCCGGACTTGATGCATTCGTAACAGGTTTCCTCATCGCCATGGTCCAGATGCACGGCAAAAATGGCGTCGGGAAAAATCTCGCTGGCGGCTCGGATCATGGCTTCGAGCATGCGCTTGTCGGTGTACTTGCGCGCCCCCTTCGAAATCTGAATGATAAACGGGGCTTTCGATTCGACGCAACCGCGGAACAGCCCCATGGTCTGTTCGGCGTTGTTAATGTTGTAGGCGCCGATGGCGTATTTGCCGTAGGCGATTTTGAAAAGTTGGCCTGTCGTAACGATCATGTAATGGTTCCTTGTCTATAACGGGGTGTCACAATTTACTATCGCAGCGTCACGATGCTAGCGAGCAGCATGGCGCGTGTCAAACATAGAATCCCGGCTTGACACCATTGTGAATAGTGGATACAAACTGCGACCAACAAGGAGGTTGTAATGAGTGTTCAAGGGGATCCCCGTCGGGGAGATGACGCCACATCTCTGCCATCGGGTTTTAAATATTTGGTTGGCGTAGCCGCGTTCTTTATTGCCGGGTGCTCGGCATTCTTCTCGGTGCGCGGACTCGGTTTGCTCTTCATTGGTTCAGCCACGGCCGTCATGATTATGGCCGCGAGCCTCGAAGTCGGCAAACTCGTCGCCGCCTCGTTCCTCTACCGGTACTGGAACGAAATCAGCCGGTCACTCCGGGCCTACCTGCTCGTTGCCGTGCTGCTGCTCATCGGCATCACGTCCCTCGGCAACTACGGCTACCTCGCGCGCGCCTACGAACGCACCCACACCCGCGTCACCCAACTCGAAGACCAAATCGTGATGCTGGAAAAAGAAAACGCCGACACCCAGCGCCAGATCGACACCTCCCGCGGCCAACTCAATAAGGCCACCGACACCGGCCACGAAAGCCTCGCGAGTCTCCAGACCCGCATCACCGCCGGCAACGCCTCCCTCGACACCGCCCTCGCGCGGCTCCAGGAAAAACGTACCGCCGCCCAAACCGCCCGCGACCACGACCTCCAAAACGCGACCCAACAACTCGCCGGCCGCAACGACGCGTTGACCAAAGCGCTCGCGACCGAAGACACCTTGATTGCCGGCCTCAACGACCAACTCGCCGTCCTCGACCGCGCCGTCGACGCCTACACCAAACAAGGCGGCCCCGGCTTCTTCAAAATCGACAGCATCAAAAAAGGCGAAGAACTCCGCGACCGCCAAGCCAGCCAACGCGCCAACTTGACCGCGCAAATCACCGACCACCGCACGCGGCAAGAGCAACTCCGGGCTGACCTCGCCAAGAACAGCGAAGCCGCCGACAAAGACCTCGCCGCCGTCCGTCAACAATCCGATGCGACCCTCGCCGCCCTCGACAGCGAAGAAAAAGAGCTGCGCAAAAATCACGCCGACACCACGGCCCAAGTCGAACAACAAGTCACCGCGCTCCAATCCATTGGCCAAACCACCACCGTCACCGGCAGCACTGCGATCGACGCGCTCTACCAACGCATCCGCGGCCGCAACGACGAAATCCGGCACCTGAAAGATCAAATTGCCGGCACCGACATCGGCTCCTACCGGTTCGTGGCCCGCGCGTTCGATGCGTCCTCGGACAACGTCGTCAAATGGCTCACCCTTGCGCTCGTCCTCGTATTCGACCCGCTGGCCGTCTGTCTCGCCGTCGGCTTCAACGTTGCCCTCCTCCGCGACCGGCGCCGCTCGCCACTGCTGCCACTTCCCAACGAATCCAGCCCGACCGGTAGCAACGGCTCGCGCCGTCCACAAATGGCCACCATTGGCTTGAGCGTCCTCCTCGTCGCCCTCGGCACCGGAGGTATCGCCGTCGCCGCGCACTACGGCCTCACCTCGTTCCGGCAAGCTGCGCAGACCAAACACGCTGCCCTCGTCCCCGGTAACAGCTTCGCCGTCGTCACCTTGCACCCCGACCAATTCAACAACCCCGCCGTGCTCACCGCCTGGCTCGGCGCATTGCCCGGCAAAGTGCTCAGCGACTCGCTCGCCGAGTTGCTGAAAAGCGGGTTTGACACCCACGCCGATGTCTACGCCTTCGCGAAGTTCCCGGAAAAGACCGCCGAGAACAGTGACCGGCCTGTGATGCTGGCCGGTCTCGTGGCCCGCGTCACCGACCCGGTCGCCGCCGAAGCTGCGCTCGCCCGCATGGCCGATCAAATCAGTGCCGCCCTCCGCCCCGGCAACAGTCCGTCCCCGGCCAAAGGCCGCGCGATGATTCGGTTTGGCCGCGGTCGGTACCTCGATCCAGAAGGCGGCTTCTTCACCTTTGGTTTGGCCGATCATTCCGCCGTGTTATTTGTCGAACTCGAAGGCGACTCCGCCGCGCCCATTGTTGAAAGCGAGATGCAGACTTGTCTGGCCACGCGCCCGGAAATGGCCAGCGAAACCGCTGAGAAATTGCCGGCCCGCGCGCTCGTCCACGACAGCTTGGCCGGCGCCTGGCTCGATGCGTCACGTTTTTTTGCCGGTCTCCCGAAGAACCCGGCCGCCCAAGTCCGTTACCAACAGCTCCAACGCTTTCTCGACTTTGACCTCGTCTTGAAAGTGAAGCCGACCGGCGCTGACCACCTGACCGTGGCCGCCGATTACGCGTACAAAGCCGATCGGTTCAAGAACCGGCAACAGCCGACCGCGCTCCAAGTTCTCGCCGAACTCGGCGCCGCCGCCGGTGCCGGTGTGGGCGGCCAGTTGATGGATCGGTGCGCCGACACGCTCGACTATGATTCGTTGATTGAACGCCTCCGGTCCGCGCTCGGCAGCGCCAACCCGACCGGCTCGCAAGACGTGCTCGTCGAAAAATCATTCGAGTCCGACCGCGAAGCTCAATTCGTCGTCAGCGCCCGGTACGCGCCGACGACCGGTGCCCCCGTCGCCTCCGCCAAGTGAATTTTCGCTGGCCCAGCGTCGTTCTGGCTGGCGTGTTGGTCATCGGTTGCCGCACGCCAAAGAAAACCGTGTCCGTCATGCCCGTTGACTCGCCAGCCGGGTCGCGCCACGTAGAGCATGCTGCGCCCCATGACCGCAGCGCTAACAACACTGACGGAGTTCAACTTGTTGAGCAACCCGCGCCCCCTCACCTTAATCCTTTGCCGCAAACAGCAGCGGCGTCTCGCGGACTCGGCTCCCCCCAAACGACGGGGGAGAGGAAACCGGATCCCCTCGCCCGTTCGACGGGAGAGGGTCAGGGTGAGGGCTCTGCCCAAAAGTTGGAACTGCTCCCAACCAACACTGTGACGGCAGTCACTAAAAACGCTGCACTTCAAGCTTCCGTTCCCAGTCGAGCGAACACCGTGGCTAGCCGGTCTTCAGCACTGTCGATTCCAAACCAATCAGCCCGGCCCAGCTCGCCCCGCCAAAATCAACTCCGCTCCATCCAACTCCCAAACCTCGACAGCTCACGCACCGGCAACAACTCACCGCCGGCATCTCAATCAATTTCCGTCGGTAACAAAGCGGCGTTCGATAAACGGCCGGCCACCGCCAGTATCCAGATTCCTTTCGGTCACCAACAGGACTTACCGGAGTTGCAGTTACCGGCGAAACCGCTGGCGATGCCGGAACCTGGCGCCGAGTCACCCACGCCGGTCGAACTGACGTCCAAGCCAATCTATGTCGAACCGCTCTTCGACACCGAAGCCGAATGGCGCGATTGGCAACTCGCCCGGCAACGCGCCAACGCCAAATCTCAGCAAGCCGAACGCGACAATCTGACAGGGGGCCTCCAACGCTTCCTCCAGCAAGGCGCCCGCGTCGCGCCATAATTCGTCGCGTTCACAAGCTTGACAATTTTCGCGCCGAGGCAGAATGTTTCGCCAACCAGCCGGAGGAGACACATGAAAAATCGTTTCGCGGTAGTCGTCGGTGTGGCGTTCGCAATGGCCGTGAGTTTTCCCCGCTTCAGTCGGGCCGATGAGGCCGTCGATTACAAGAAGCTCTACGAAGAACAGAAATCCAAGACGGATGAATTGGAGAAGCGGCTCGCGATTGTCGAGG
>JBAXYB010000005.1:0-65794 GCA_037127585.1 Verrucomicrobiota bacterium | reverse complement strand
TTCGCAAGTAATTGTGCTCCCGTAGCTCAGATGGATAGAGCGTCGGTTTCCTAAACCGCAGGTCGCCAGTTCGACTCTGGCCGGGGGCACCATTTCGGTTATTCAGGCGGGCGTTTACGCAGACAAGCAAACCAGTTGATCGAAACGTATTTTCGGAAGCTCTTAGTTTCGACCAGTTCCAGCCCACACTCCCGGGCTTCCCGGGCCAGACGCCAGTGCGTGATGTCGCCGACTTTCCAATCGCCCTTGAGGATGCGTTTCGGGATCCGCGCGACGAACGTGGCACTCAGGGGACTGTGAAATGACACGAGCACGATGCCGCGCGTCACGCGCGCCGCTTCACGCAGCATTCGCTTGCGTTGCGGTTCGTCGGAAATATGGTGGAGCAAGCGCCAGAGCATCACCGCATCCACCGAGTTGTCGCGCAGCGGCAAATTCTCGGCGTCGGCGTTGCCGAACCCGATGACTTGCCGGGACGTGGAAACCTTGCGGGCCTCTTTCGCCATCGGTAAGCCAACATCCGCGCCGAGATACCGGAGTTTCATTTCGACAGCGGTGTTGACGAACCGGCCGACGCCGCAAGGGCAATCGAAGACCAGCGCGTTCGCCGGTAATTGCTTGAGCCAGCCCCGGACGATGGCTTCTTCCTGCGCCGTGCGCTTGTAGCTTTTCGGGTCGCGGCTGGCGACGTAGTTGCGGGCGGCTTCTTCGGTGGTGCGACGTTGTTTTACCGGCTTATTCATTTGGCCGCCAATCCGTGAACACATTCGTTCGCGCTGGTTGAGAGCGTAAACCGGTCGATCAGTTCACCGGTCTTGTAGTTGATTTCGAGCACTGAGGCCGGCGAGATGCCGACGAGGATGCGACTGTCATCCAGCAAGCAGAGTCCGCGCGTGAACAGCGGCCGGGTCATGCGTTTGCGCATCACGAAATTACGGAACTGCACCCACGGCGTCACGCTTTTCAGTTGGCTGGCTTCTGCCAGCTTGGCAACAATCGGAAACTCAATCAGGTTAATGCGCTTCTTCACTTGGCCGGTCGCAAGATCGAGGACGACGACCGTGTGATGATGACTATCGTTAATCAGCAGCTCGTTGGCGTCAGTCACCAGCCCGTTGTGACAACCCTTCAACGCCGGATCGCGCGAGACAATCTCCGTCGGGAACAGCCGCAGCACCGCGCCGTGATGGTTGAAGCACACGTAGACGCGCCCGTCGTGAACCGCGACATTGTTGAGATGTAGTTTCGAGAAATCTTCCAGATACGCGAGCCGGTTGTCCGCGGTTTTATCCACGGCGAACGGTTCGGGGGCGAACTCCTTGAGCACGACCGGGTCATCGTGCGCCCACCATTCTTGAATCGTCTGACCGGCAAAATCGATCTTCTGCACCTGCCCCAGCGCCGTCGAACTCGTCCAGATTCCATCCTCGACCAACGCCAGTTCGTGCAGCCCGGCAAAATTGGGATGCGTGATTATCCGTGTCGGATTCAGATTGTAGTCGAACCCATGCAAACTGTGGTAGCTCGCCACGAACAATTCATCGCGCAACAACACGATCCCACGGCCGCCCCGGCCGCCGCCCCGCGTATTCCGGTCGTCGACCGCGGGATACGCCGGAAAGATCGGCACGCGGTGGAGGATTTTCTTTGTCCCCCACTCCACCATGATCAGCTCGCCGGCCACCTCCATCGGCGCGCCGCGGACCACCGTGCTGAAGAACACGTGCATGCGCTGACTCAACCAGAAAAAACGCCGTTGCGTCCACCAAAAAAACTCCCTAAGCTTTCCCGCACATGGGGACGACGCTCGTGACAAGCAATTCCACGCTGGCCCGTTGGTTGCGCCAACGGGCTTCGCGCTTCGTCTCGACCCAGTCGCCGGTCATCCTCGGTGGCAGTCAACGAAGTGGCACCACGCTCCTCCGCGTCATGCTCGATTCGCATCCGCACCTCGCGTGCGGCCCCGAGTGCAGCCTCCTCACCGGCGGCTTCTTACCGGAGAAACTCGCGCGCCGCTTCGACGCAACGCTCGCCGACGTCTGGCAGTTGCGCAAAGCGGCGACGGATCACGCGCATTTTACCGAGTTGTTTCTCACCGGCTACGCGACCCACCGCCACAAACCGCGCTGGGCGGAAAAGACGCCGCAGAACATCCGGCACATCGCGTGGATTTTCGCGCATTGGCCGAACGCCAAATTCATCCACGTGCTCCGCGATGGCCGGGATGCTGTCTGCTCCATTCGCACCCATCCCCGGTATCGCATCATTGACGGTGAAAAGATTCCGACCGGCATCCGGCGCCCCCTGGAAGCCTGCATCCTCGGCTGGTTACGGGATACCGGCGCGGGATTGGCTTGGCGCGGCAACCCGAATTACCTCGAAGTCCGGTACGAAGACCTCGTCACCACACCCGATGCAACCTTGCGAACGGTGTGCGCATTTATCGGTGAAGATTTTTCCCCGGCCATGCCGCGGTATCACGAACAGAATCGCGACGCCGCCAATTTCATCACGAACGTGGCCGCCACCAAACCCTTGAAGACAGGCGCCGTCGGCCGCTGGCGGACGGACTTGAACCCGGAGGAGCAACAACTCTTTCAACGACTGGCCGGCACGCGCATGGCCGAATTGGGATACAACTAAATGGAAACCTCCTACGCCGGTCGCACCAAATACACTCCCGACCGCGCCCGCAAATATCAGATCCGTCCATCGGCCAAACATCGTGCCGAGATGAAACTGCTCGACCGGGCTTTCAAACTGATCCCGAAAGATTACCGGATCCTCGATGCACCCTGCGGCGGCGGACGCGTCAGCGTGCATCTCGCCGGCAAGGGTTACCGCATGAGCGCCGCCGACTTGTCGACGTCGATGGTGGAAGTCGCGCGCGCAGCCGTACCGAAAGAAGTGCCTGTCGAACAACAAGACGTCGAGAAGTTCACCTACCCCGACCGGCATTTTGATGCGGTAGTAAGCTTCCGTTTGTTCCATCATTTTCCCAGCGCAAACATCCGCCGGCGCGTTGTTCGCGAACTTTGTCGCATTGCCGGCAAGAATGTTGTGCTCTCCTATTTTCACCCCGCGCTCAGCACGCTCCGCCGCAAACTTAAGGAACGCAAAACCGGCTCGAAGAAATACGTCACCAGCCTGAAAGAAGTCGAAGGCTACTTCAACGAAGCCGGTTTCCGACTCGTCAAAGATTTTGCCCAGTTGCCGGTCATCCACACGTTACACGTCGCCGTGTTTGAAAGGAGCCGCTAGTGGTCGTCCTCGGACTCGGCGGCGCCGTGGGCCATGACCCGGCCGCGGCGCTGTGCGTGGACGGCCGCGTCGTGGCCGCCGCGGAAGAAGAACGGTTTCTCCGGGATAAACACGCGAAAGGCAAACAAGCAGAAATCGCCGCGCAGTTTTGCCTCGCGCACGCCGGCCTGAAGCCGGGCGATGTCCAAGCCGTCGCCTATCCGTTCGCGCCGATCAGCCTCTTCGGCCCTGCTCGCTGGCACTACGCGCTCCGGCATCTGTACGCGCCCGACCGCGCTTTCACCGCGTTGGTCAACGGCAACCGGCGCTACCGGCGCAACGTCCAAAGCGTTTTTGAAATGCTCCGCAAAATCGGGATCGACCCGGAGCGAATCAAGTTCGTCCCGGTCGAACACCACCTCGCGCATGCGTCGAGCGCCTATCACGTCTCCGGCTACACGGACTCCGCCATCATGAGCATCGACGGCGTCGGCGAATACTGCACCACGTGGTTCGGCTACGGCCAAGCCGGCAAGATTCATTGCGTCAAAGAATTCTTCGCCCCCGATTCACTCGGCGGCATGTACGGCGCGGTGACGGAGTTTCTCGGTTTCGAAATGCTCGACGGCGAATTCAAAGTCATGGGCATGGCCCCATACGGCGACGCCGCGAAATTCGACGTTAAAGCGCTGCTCAACTGGACTCCGACCGGGTTCAAGATCAACACCAAACTCGTCAACTGCATCGGCTGGCGCCGGTACAAGCGCGACGGCAAAGGCACATACTTTTCGCAGCGGCTCATCGACTTGTGGGGTACCGCCCGGCAGGGCGACGAGATCGACGAACCGTATGTCCACATCGCCGCCGCCGTGCAAAAGACGCTGGAGCAAGTCGTCTTGGCGTTGATGAAAAATTATCTCGGCGACTACATCAAGCGCTTCGGTCGCGTCTGCTACGCCGGCGGCGTGGCGTTGAACGTGAAATGCAATCAACGCATCGTTGACGCCATCAAACCCGACGGCGAACTCTTCGTCCAACCTGCCGCCAGCGATGCCGGGTCTGCGCTCGGCGCGGCCACATTTGCAGCGAATCAGTTTGGCGACACGATTCAGCCAATGACCCACGCCTATCTCGGCCCGGAATACACGAACGCAGAGATCGAAGCCGCGTTGGACAAACGCGGGGTCCGGTACGAGAAAGTCTCTTCCATCACGGAAACCGCGAGTGACTTGTTGGCCGCCGGCGAAGTCGTCGCGTGGTTTCAAGGGCGCATGGAATTTGGCCCGCGCTCCCTCGGCAACCGTAGCATCCTCGGCAACCCCTCCAGCCGCGGCGTTGCCGACATGATCAACGCCCAGATCAAATACCGGGAACGCTGGCGGCCGTTCTGTCCCTCCATCCTCGACACGGTCGCGCCGGACATTCTCCAAACCCGGCACCCCTCGCCGTACATGACCTTCACCTTCGACGTCGCCGAGAAATGGAAATCCAAGATCCCCGAGGTGGTTCATGAAGACGGCACCGCGCGTCCGCAAATCGTCACCGCCCAAAGCAATCGCCGGTACTACGAACTCCTGACGCGTTTCCAAGCCAAGACCGGCATCCCGTGTCTCCTGAACACGTCCCTCAACCGGCGCGGCGAGCCGATGGTGTGCTCGCCGGAAGACGCGCTCAATATGTTTTACGGCAGCGATCTGCAAAATCTCGCGATCGGCGATTTCCTGGTGAAGAAATAACCTCCCATGCAAAGTCTTCATCGCATTCCGAACGTCGTCGAGTTTGAGACCGGTGCCGGCGGCTTCACTCGCGCTGTCGTGACTAACCGGCACGCCGAGGCAATTATTTATCTCCACGGCGCCCAAGTCGCGACGTTTCAGCCGCGCGGACAACGGCCCGTCTTGTTCATGAGCGCGAAGAGTTCGTACGAACCCGGTAAGCCAATTCGCGGCGGTGTGCCGGTCATCTTTCCCTGGTTTGGGCCGCATCCGACCGGGCCAGCGCACGGGCTGGTCCGGCTCGTGGATTGGGAATTAGAAAGTGTGACTGAAGACCGCCTCGTCTTCGGTACGACCGCAGCCGGTTGCCGGCTCTCGTACCGTGTCACTATCGGCACGACGCTGACGATGGAGTTAGAGGTGCTAAACACCGGCACCACGCCGGTGCAATTCGATGAAGCATTACACACCTACTTCGCCGTGAGCGATTGCCGGCACTGCACGGTGACCGGGTTGGAGAATGCGGCGTACGACAGCAAGATCGGCGAAACCGACGGGAGTGAGCCAATTCAATTCACCCGCGAGACTGACCGGTTTTATCTCAACACGCGGTCCACGTGCGTGCTCCACGATCCCGGCTGGCAGCGGCGGATTATCGTGGAGAAGACCGGGTCGGATTGCACGGTGGTGTGGAATCCGTGGATCGCGAAGGCGCAAGCCATGCCGGACTTCGGGGATGAGGAATGGCCGGGAATGGTCTGCATCGAAGCGGTCAACGCGCGCGCTCACGCGGTGAGTCTTGCGCCCGGGAAGTCGCACGTGATCCGACAGACGATCAGTGTAGCCGCGGCTCTGTGAGCCGCGCCGACTGGGGATGCACGCCTCAGAGAGGCGTGGCTACACCTACGCCGCGTTTTTCGCCTGCTTCTTGCGGATGATTGGCTCGCGCGTTCCTTCGACAACGGCGCGGTTGATCGTGACTTCGGCGATGTCGTCCCGGCTCGGAATCTCGTACATCAATTCCATCATCAGCTTTTCCAGCAGCGACCGGAGCGCGCGGGCACCGGTGCCTTTCTTGAGCGCCGCTTCGGCCAGAGCTTGCTGGGCGTCCTTGGTGAAATTGAGGCTGACGCCTTCCATCGCGAAGAGCTTGCTGTACTGCTTGAGCATCGCGTTCTTGGTCTCGGTGAGAATCTCGATGAGCTCCGACTCGGTCAGTTCGCTGAGAATGGAAACAACCGGCAAGCGCCCGACGAACTCAGGGATCATGCCAAATTGCAGGAGATCTTCCGGTTCGCAATGTTCGAGCACGGACTCGCGTTTGGACGGTGAGAGCGCCTCGCCGGCAGGCTGAAAGCCAAGGGCGTGTTCGCCAACCCGGCGCGCCACGATCTTGTCGAGACCGATGAAGGCGCCGCCGCAGATGAAGAGAATGTGTTCGGTGTTGACCTGAATGTATTCCTGATGCGGATGTTTCCGGCCACCTTGGGGCGGGACATTGCAGGTGGTGCCTTCGAGAATCTTGAGGAGCGCTTGTTGGACGCCTTCGCCGGAAACATCGCGGGTGATGCTCGGGGAATCCGCTTTGCGGCCGATCTTGTCGATCTCGTCGATGTAGACGATGCCGAGTTCGGCGCGCTTGACGTCGTAGTCGGCGGCTTGGAGCAACCGAAGGATGATGTTCTCCACGTCTTCACCGACGTAACCGGCTTCGGTCAACGTCGTGGCGTCAGCAATACAGAATGGCACATTGAGTTCCCGGGCCAAGGTCCGGGCGAGCAGCGTTTTGCCGGAGCCGGTGGGGCCGATCATCAGGATGTTGCTTTTCTCGATCTCAACATCCCGGTGGGCTTCGAAGTTCGGGTGCGCGCTGTCCTGCTGAATCCGCTTGTAATGATTGTGAACGGCGACCGCGATGGATTTTTTGGCGCGTTCCTGACCGATGACGTATTGGTCGAGCTGCTGTTTGATCTCGGCCGGTTTGGGAACATTGTTCCGCAAGCCGGTCTTCTTGGGTGGGGGCTGGCCGAGTTCCTTGTCGAGGATGCTTTTGCAGACGGTGATGCAGTTGTCGCAAATGTAAACGCCCGGCCCAGCAATGAGTTTGCGCACTTCGCCGTGGGTCTTCCCACAGAAGCTGCACATGGTCAGATTGGTCGGGCGCGCCATTTGTTCCTACGCCGGCTTTTCCACTTTCTTGTCAATGTCGCGGCGGGATTTCACCACTTCATCAATGAGACCGTAGTCGCGGGCTTCGGCGGAGGACATGAAGAAGTCGCGATCGCTATCACGAACGATGTTTTCAAGCGGCTGGCCGGTATGGAGCGACAGAATTTCATTCAGGCGATCTTTGATCCGCAACGTCTCTTTCGCCTGGATGGCGATGTCCGACGCTTGGCCTTGGAAGCCGCCCCACGGCTGGTGGATCATGATGCGAGCGTTCGGCAGGCCGAAGCGTTTGCCCTTCGTGCCGGCGGCGAGCAACACCGCGCCCATGCTCGCGGCTTGGCCGAGACAGTAGGTGTTCACATCGCATTTCAGGAATTGCATCGTGTCGTAAATCGCCAAGCCAGCGGTCACGGAGCCGCCCGGGGAGTTAATGTAGATGTTGATGTCCTTGGTCGAATCTTCACTCTGCAAGTGCAGCAACTGCGCGGTGATGATGTTGCCGACGTTATCATCGATGGCGGTGCCGATGAAAACGATCCGGTCTTTGAGAAGCCGCGAGAAGATGTCCATGACGCGTTCACCGCGACCGGTCTGCTCGACGACGTACGGGGCGTATTGTGCTTTTTCCATAAAATTATCAGGCTTTCAGTGTTTCGACCTTAGCATTGGCGATGAGGAAATCAAGGGTCTTGCCGACGAGGATTTGCTCCTCGATCTCTCCCAGCCCACCGCGTTCGTCCAACTGCGCCTTCAGCTTGTCCGGCGTGACCCGGTACCGGGCCGCGAGGGACGCGAGACGCTCTTCCATCTCGGCTTCGGTGACGGTGATCTTCTCCGCCTGCGCAATGGCGTCGAGGATGAACGACGTGCGAATGCGTTCCACTGCGTTTTGCGAGGCGAAGCCCATGATCTCGTCCTTCTTCTGCTCCAAAGATTCCTTCGGCACGCCGCGCCGGCTGTTTTCCTGAACCAACTCGTACACGATGCTGCGGGTCTCCTGCTCCACGAGCGATTTCGGCAGATCAAACTCCACCTTGCTGAGCAAGTGCTCGACAATCTGTTTCCGCACTTCACCTTTGCTGGCGTTCTCGCGTTCCGCTTCCAATCCCTTCCGAACTTCACTGGTCAACTTCGCGACCGTGTCCGCGCCAATCTTCTTGGCGAACTCGTCGGTCAACTCCGGTAGTTTCTTCTCCTTGATCGCCGTCACGTCGACAAAATAAGTCGCCTTCTTGCCGGCCAAAGGCGCCACGGCGAAGTCGGCGGCAAAATCAATCAGCACCTGCTTCTTCTCGCCCACGACGGTCCCGACCAGTTGCTCGCCAAACCCCGGCAGGAATGAATCCGCCGCGATGAGCAACCAGAAATCTTTATGCTCGCCCAACGTCTTCGCATCCGCCGCGAGTTCCGAGATCGGCTTGCCGTCGCACACGCCGGTATAATTGATGATCGCGAAATCGCCGGTCTGCACGCCCCGGCCGGTCACATCGGTAAAATCAGCTTGCTGCTCGCGGAGACTGTCGATGGTCTTGGTGATCTCCTCGTCGGCCACCGGCTGGTCTTTCTTGGTGACCGCAATCCCTTTGTATTCCGGCAACTTAAAATCCGGTGCCGTGTCCACCGCCGCTGTGAAGACGAGCGGCTTACCGGGCAAGTAGTCGACGGCTTCGATTTGGGGTTGGCCGACGACGCGCAGTTTCTGTTCGGCAACCGCCTCCCGGTAACCGTCCGGTATGACGCGTTGCCGGACTTCGTCATCGAGTTGTTTGGCGTAGCGTTTCTCGACCATCGGCTCGGGGGCTTTCCCGAGACGAAAGCCGGGGATATTGGCTTGTTTGCGAAACTCCTGAAGCAGTTCAGCGCGAACGCCGGCAACTTTAGCCGCATCGACTTCGATTCGCAGTTTCTGGCGACAGGGGGCAACATTTTCAATGGTAACTGGCATATGGCAATAGTTCTCCGTGATTTGAGTCGCTCACCGTATGAGATGGCTCCGCCTCCGTCAAGCGCAGTCTCGGCCACAAAAATTCACAAAAATGAGCGATACCGGGTGCTGAGTTTCGCAAAATTGAACAGCGGCAGGGCTGAGCTTGCCGATTTCCGCCAGTTCAGGCGGTTGGCACCGACCCTGCTAAATAAGCACTCACCCTATACCACACCATACCTCGTCGGCCGCGTTTCTCCAACGCCGACCGACTCGTAAGAGAAGCCGAGACCCCAAAGCTCGGCTTCTCAGCTTTTTAGAGCGTGTTTTGAAATTGCTTCTCATCGCTAGGAAGTTTGGTGGCACAGGCGTCCCTGCCTGTGCGAATCGACGCCAACCACAGGCAGGGACGCCTGTGCCACTAGTTTCCAACCACGAACTCAGGTTGCACTACCACTGGCCGGCCCGGACGTACTCTCGACATCGAGATAGATCCGCCGCTCGTTGGCGTTGTAACCGAGCAGCTCGGCATACCGGCCCCAGCGGACGATCGTGCGCAACATCGTCGTGGGCCGCTGGCTCGGCAACCACACCGCCAACTCCTCCAGCACCAAGTCTTCCGCCACGGTCTTGCCTTCTTGCGTGTTGAGTAGCAGCAGGACGCGCTCGAAGAGATGCAACTTGCGGAGTTGTTGGTTGAGGATCCGTTTGCGCTCGTTGAGCGTCGCTTCCAGATATTGCCGGCCACCGGGCGCGAGAGCGACCATGTGTTTCGGCGTGTCGACGAAATCCAACAGCTCGGCCGCTTTCACTACGGCAAGGAGCTTGCCGAATTCTTTCCCGATCGCCACCGAGAGATCAAACATGTCCGCTGAGCCGCCATCCGCTTCCAAGCGTTCCAACAAACCGGCGATCTCACCGGGGCTGACGTTCGGGAACGCCTCGAACCGTGGCGCGCGCGGCACCACCGCCACGACCGGCACCGTCGACGGCGACGCGACCGGCTCATCCGGAATCAGCGCCATCGTCAGAATGTCGTGGATCCGGTCGGCCATCGCGATGAACAACGGGTCGTGTGATTCGCGGGGATAGGGCAACGGATTCTCGAGCACGGTGCGAATCTGGCCGGGGTGGCTCCCCATTACAACGATGCGCGTCGCCATATAAACGGCTTCATTGATATTGTTCGTCACCATCAAAACGCTGCTGGGATCAATCGAGGAATCTTGCCAGAGATTGATGACTTCCGTGCGCAAGTTGTCGGCAGCCAAAACATCGAGACCGCTGAACGGTTCGTCCATCACCAACAACTCCGGCTCCGCCACGAGCGCGCGGGCAAAGCTGATCCGCTTTTTCATCCCGGCGGAAAGCTCGCGCGGATAGGCTTCTTCGAACCCTTCCATACCGACGCGATCAATCGCGCGCGTGACCAAGGCGCGTTGCTGACCGGCGTCGCGGCCGCGCCCGTTCAACCCCATCGTGATATTCTCCGCCGCCGTCAACCACGGATAGAGCGCGAAGCTTTGAAAAACCAATGAGACGGCCGGGTTCAAGTCCACCAACTTTTCGCCATGCACGAACACTTCCCCGCTCGTCGGCTTTGTCAGCCCGGCCAGGATCCGCACGAGCGTTGACTTGCCGCAGCCCGACGGCCCGAGGATCGCCGTGATATGATCGCGCAAAATCGGGAGATTGATATTCTCGACCACTTGCAATTCGCGTCCGCCCGGCAAGTGTTGCCCGAAGCTCACATTCCGAAATTCGCAGATGATGGGATTGGCGGTATCCATGTCAGCCCAATGAATACTTACGTTCGCTCAGCCGGTACAAGGGCAACCACACCAGCCGGTTCATCCCGACCACCACGACCACCATCGCCGTGACCGTCGCGGCCAACAGCGGGAAGTTGCCTTGATCCGTGCAAATACTGATCGCCGAGCCGAGTCCGTCCGCGCTCATGACGGTGCCCTTGACTCGGACATACTCCGTGCAAATGCTCGCATTCCACGCCCCACCGGCTGCGGTCGCTAGGCCGACCACCAACTGCGAGAAGATGCCGGGCACGATCAACAGCCGCCACCGTTCCCGGCCGCGCAACCGAAACATCGTGCCGGCTTCCTTCAAATCCTGCGGGATGACCATCGCGCCTGAAATCACATTGAACAAGATGTACCACTGCGTCCCCGCCAACATCAACAACGCCGCGCTGATCGTCATCGGAATCCCGCACGCCGTAAATAATAATAGCAACAACGGAAACACCATCGGCGCCGGGAACGATGCCACCACTTGAATCACCGGCTGCAACACCTTCGCCAACCGCGGACTCGTCCCGATCAACACCCCGAACGGAATCGCCCACGCTGCGCCCACCGCCACTGCCGCCATCACCCGCAGAAACGACATCAACGTGATCCACGCGACATGCTGCCAGTCCGCCCATTGCAACTGCGCCAACAATCCCCACAAACTCGTCGCGCCCCACACCAACCCGACCGCCCCCCCCACCACCGCGATCCAGCCGGCAACCCGCCCCACCCACCCTGCCCCCGCCGCCGAACTCGGCCCGGCAACCGCCACTTTCGGCTGCACCCGCTGAATCAACCGGCGCCACACCTTCGAATTCACCCACGCCAACACCCGCGACGACTGATACCACTCCAACACCCGCGACGTCGGCTGTTCCCCGGACTCCTCGTCAAACCGGAACTTCGCCGACCACACCACCAACGGCCGCCACACCAACTGATCCAACACCACAATCACCGTCGACATCGCCAAAATCCCGTAACACATGGCCGGCACATTATTCTTCTCGATAGCCACGCTCATATACGACCCGATCCCCGGCAACCGAAAATCATTACTCCCCAGCGTGAACGCCTCGCACACCATCAAAAAGAACCACCCCCCGGCCATACTCATCATCGAATTCCACACCAACCCCCCCGCCCCTGCCGGCAACTCCAATTGCAAGTACCGCTGCCACCACGTCAGCCGGGCCGCCTTCGCAGCATCATTCATCTCCGCCGGAATCGATTTCACCGACTGATAAAAACTAAACGTCATATTCCACGCCTGACTCGTAAACATCATCACGATGCACGCCAGCTCCAACCCCAAATTACTCTTCGGAAAGATCGCCACCAACCCCAGCACCAAGCCCGGCAGAAACCCCAACACCGGCACACTCTGCAAAATATCCAACACCGGCACCAACACACTCTCCGTCCGCCGATTCACCGCCGCGAGCCGGCCGAACACCAGCGTGAACGCCAGCGACAACCCATACGCCACAAAATTCCGAAACACCGAAAACATCGTATACCGTGGCAGCGCCCACGGACTCAGATTAATCTCCACCGCCTGCCGGTACTCCGCCGTCCACTGTTCCCCGCCTTGGATGAGCAGATAGATCAGCGCCCCGATCCCGCCCAACACCGCCACATCAACGAGCGCCGCCGCGCGCGACAATTTTCCAATGGGGTTAAAGAAGTTCATCGAGTCTTATCTTCGATACACGCCCCGCGAAAAATATGCACGGCGAATTTGCCCTCCGGTAAAGAATTTCTCACACAGAGGCACAGATCCGTGCCATTCCGTGGTTCAATATTTCTCAGTTGCCGGAGATAAGTTCGCGGTTCTGCCCGGTCGCGACGCTGAGGTCGCTCCTACTTTTCGGCGGCAGTTCTCACAAAGAAGTCGGGGCAAGAGAAGCTCGCCCCGACTCGATTGTATCTGACGGATTCGCTTACGCCCGGTCGAATTCCTTCTCCATCTCCGCCATCTCCGGGGAGTCCGTCTTCGACTTGTTGACGGCCCAGACAATGGCCGCCAGCGCCACTACAGAGACCGCAACGGCAATGCCAAACGCTGACTTCCCACTATCGGCCACGCCTTCGACGGCATGGAACTTGAGCACGATGGGCAGCAACAACAGGCTCACCATGTTCATCACTTTGATCAGCGGATTGATGGCCGGGCCAGCGGTGTCCTTGAGCGGATCGCCGACGGTGTCACCGGTGACGGCCGCCTTGTGCCGTTCGGAGCCTTTGCCGGTATTCTTCTCGATGTCGCGCGGTTCGTCTTCAATGAGTTTCTTCGCGTTATCCCACGCACCACCGGCATTGGCCATGAACACCGCGAGCAATTGACCCACGAGGATCATGCCGGCGAGGAAGCCGGCCAGCGCCAGCGGTCCCAGTAGAAAACCAACCGCGAGTGGGGCCATAATTGCCAAGATGCCGGGGCCGATTAACTCCCGCTGGGCGGCCGTGGTGCAAATGCTAACCACCCGAGCGTAGTCCGGGGTCTTGGTGCCGGCCCAGATCGCTTTATCGCGGAACTGGAGCCGGCATTCTTTCACAATCAGGAATGCCGCGCGGCCCACCGCGCGAATCGTCATCGAACTGAATAAGAACGGTACCGCGCCGCCGATCAGCAACCCGATGAACACCATCGGATCTGCCACCGTCAACATGCCGGCGACGTTGTTATATTGCTTGGTGGTCATTTCGCTGATCTTCTCTTCGCTGCCCATCGCCATGACGGCAATGAAACTCGCAAAGAGCGAGACCGCCGCGATCACAGCCGAGCCGATGGCGATTCCTTTGGTTTCCGCCTTGGTCGTGTTGCCGACCGAATCGAGGTCGGCCAAGATCTGCCGGGCTTTCTTGTATTTCTCTTCGCCCATCTCAGCCTTGTCGTAACCCATTTCACCGATGCCATTCGCGTTGTCGGCCACGGGGCCGAAGACGTCCATCGAGATCGTGTTGCCGGTCAGTGTCAACATGCCGATGCCGCACATGGCGACGCCGTACGCCACAAAGATCGGTGACGTACCGGAGTAAATCCCGACCGATGCGCCGATGGCCACGGCGATAATGATGACCGCCCATACTGTGGATTCATAACCAACCGCAAACCCTTGAATGATGTTGGTCGCGTGTCCGGTCTGACAAGCTTTGGCCATGGACTTGACCGGCGCATGCGTTGTGTGGGTGAAGTAGCTGGTGCATTTGTTCAACGCCACGGCGAGAAACACGCCGATCAAGCAGGTCCACGCCGGGCGCAGATCGAGAAACGGCTGACCGAAGTTCGCCCAATAAGGCAGCGCGCCGACTCCGCCCGGAAAACCGGCAGCGGATTGCGGATATTGCGCCAGATAGTGGCCGTTGAACTTCAGATACATGAAGCCGACCACGAAGAATCCCACCACACTGATCACCGAACCGATGAGGAAGCCGCGATGCACTGAATCGAGTGCGGCATCACCGGAATCGCCTTCCTTCGAGCGGACGCTGTAGGTGCTTATGATCGAGCCGATGACGCCGATGGCGCGCACCAGCAATGGGAAGATCACGCCCTTGTGACCGAACGATGCGTAGCCGAGAATCATCGCGGCGACGATGGTGACTTCATACGATTCAAAAATATCCGCCGCCATACCGGCGCAGTCGCCGACGTTGTCGCCGACGTTATCCGCAATGGTCGCGGCATTGCGCGGGTCATCTTCCGGGATGTCTTTCTCAACCTTACCGACGAGATCCGCACCGACGTCCGCTGCCTTGGTGTAGATGCCGCCGCCGACGCGCATAAACAACGCAATCAACGTTCCACCAAAACCGAAGCCGAGGAGCACTTCATACGCTTTCTCGCCGTACGCCATAAAGATCAACGTTCCGCCCAGCAAACCAAGCCCGTCCGTCAACATCCCGGTAATCGTGCCGGTCCGATAGCCGACTTGCAACGCGCCGCCGAACGAAGTGCGAGCCGCCGCCGCCACGCGCAAATTGCCCAGCGTCGCGAAGCGCATCCCGACAAATCCGACCGCAAAACTAAAGAGCGATCCGAGGAGAAACGCAAAGGCGCGTCCCGCCGCCACCGGCAATGGCGCGTTTGTCGCGGTCAGAAACAGGACCACCGTCAACACCACGATCAAGACCACGATCTTCTTGAACTGTTGCCCAAGATACGCCTCGGCACCGGCCCGAATGGCCGCCGCCACCTTCTGCATTTTCGGCGTGCCCTGGTCGGCATTCTTGACCTGACCGACCAACATCAGGGCATAGCCCAACCCGGCAAAAGCCACGCCGAGCACGGCCCACAGCGCGTACTTCTCCATCTGCGAGTAGTCGCTGCTGGTCATGAACGCAAAGAAGTGAAACTCCTTGGCGAGGTGGGCGGTGACCGCCCCCGATAATTCCGCGACCTTGTCTTGCGCGCGCGCTAATTGCGCGGCGATCAGGGTTAAACCGCACAAAGCGGCGGCCACGAAGATCTGGCGGCGGGGTTGTCCCTTGGTGATTCGATGCATTACTCGATTCAGCGCTGTCGTCATTCCACACATCTCCTTATAAACGGGGGGACCTCGACTTGAGGCATCTGGAGATTACACAACGGCGCGAGCGCATGCAAAGCGAAAACTTCGCGTGGGAATACCCGGGGCACATCTGGGCACTGCCGCCGGTGTAGCCGCGCGTGGAGCCGGCCTGGGACACGGCTCATAGAGCCGTGGCTACACCTGGTAGTCCGAGTGAGGATGGCGGCAGTATCAAAATGCGCCCAATTACCCGGCAATTCGCCGCGCCTGCTGCTGAGCGAGCAAACACAACTCGGCAGCTTTGAACGCGTGCGCTTGGGTCATCGCAGTTTCGGTGCGGTTCAGACAGTCGCGGATGAGTTGGCCGAAGTACGGGAACCCTACCTGCCCCGCCAATGAATAGCGCTGCTCGATTTGATCGTTAACCAGATAGAGCTGGTCGCCGCCTTCGCCCCGGCCAACCTCGACGTACTTGCGCATCTCAATGTAGCCTTTCGTGCCGAGGATAAACGTCCGCCCGTCGCCCCACGAGCGGGACGCAGCCGGAGTGAGCCAGTCAACCCGGATAAAATTGGTCGCCCCGTTATTGCCGAGCAGGTGGACTTCGCCGAAGTCTTCGAGCTCCAGATACTGGGGATTGTTCCGGTTGGCCACCGTTGCCGAAAGCACCTTCGCGTCGGTCGCACCGAAATACGCGAGTAACTGCTCGAATTGATGGCTGCCGATGTCGCAGAGGATGCCGCCGTATTTCGCTTTCTCGAAGAACCAGGCCGGCCGGCTAGCCGCCGAAAGCCGGTGCGGCCCGAAGCCGATGATTTCGATGACCTGCCCAATCGCGCTTTGCCGGATCAGGTCGCCGGCAAACACCGCGCACTCGACGTGCAGACGTTCACTGAAGTAGACCGCATACTTGCGGCCGGTGGCCGCGACGGTTTGGCGCGCGTCGGCGAGTTGGGCCAAAGTTGTGAACGGCGTTTTGTCAGTGAAATAATCTTTACCGGCGCGCAGGACCCGGCAACCAATCGGACCGCGGTCACACGGCACCGCGGCGACCGCAACGAGGTGGATCGTCTTGTCGTCGAGAATCCGCTCGAAGGTGTCGACGATCTTCGCGCCGGGATACTTCGCCGCCGGCTTCAATCAGTCCGTTGCATTGACCGTGGATATGACCGTGGTCGAGAAATGCCGCGGCGAAACGGAACTCGCCAGGTTTAACTACGGGTACCGGTTTGCCTTGCGGGGCGTAATTCATTCCATCTTTGGCAGTCGTCATGAAAGTGTGATTACCGCGAGCCACCGGCAGATGCAAACGGAAATGGATTGAGCTTGGGCGGGTGACCGGGCTATCTTCACCACGGTAACCCTATGGACATTTCTTTTTATTGCGGTCAGTGCGGCTTGCATATTCTCGTACCGGAAGAAGGCAAAGGGATGGGCGCGGTTTGTCCGTCATGCAGCGCAGAGTTGATCGTCCCGCTCGAGTCCGTGCCGAAACGGGAACCGCCACCAGCGGCACCGCCAGCCCCTCAGGCGTCAACAGGGCCCGCGTGGGCAGTGGCCGGCGTGGCGGTCGTGTTGCTGATTGCAGTCGGCGCTTTATTTTATTTGTCGAAAACAAAATCAGCCGCGCTCCAGCAAGAAAGCGATCAACAACGCAAGACTTCCAGCGCTCTCAACCAACGCCTCGCGGCAACGGAACAACTCCAGACTCAACTCCAAGCCGAACTCGACAAAGCCAATCAGCGGATCAAGGAATTGGATTCGGCTACCGCCCAACTTAGTCAGGACAAGGCGGTCATCGAACAAAAGCTCACGCAAGCCGAATCCGACCTGGAAAAGTCCCGGCAGGAACTCAAGAACTTCGATGCCTCCATCGCTCGGCTCCGTGTCGACAAGATCGAACTGGAGAAGAGTGTGGCGCAAAACGAACAACTCCGCGGGCTCGCCGAATCTCAATTGGTCAAGATCGCCAGAAAACTGGCCGAACTCCAAACGGAGAACGAGCAGTTGCGCGCCAAGGACGATCCCAAGCCCGCAGCGCCGCTAGTGCCGCCAGCGCCCGCCAAGTGAGTCGTTACCGGAGCTAGCCTTCCACGTCGCCGACAATTTCCTCGACGATGTCTTCAATCGTGATAATCCCGAGCGGCCGGCCTTCGGGACTGAGCACAATACTGATGGGATTCCGGCTCGCGCGCAGGACCGGGAGGACGCGGTTGATGCGATCGGTCGCAAGAATGAACTGCGGTTTTTGCATGAGTTCGCGCACCGTCTGACCGGCGGGCGCGGTCCCTTGGAAAAGAATCTCGTAGACGTTGGCGACACCAATGATTTTGTCGCCATCGCGGACCGGCAGACGGGCGTAGCCGGTCCGCTGGGAGATGTCGAACAGCTCCTGCACGCCGGTATCGGGTGCGACGGTAACGGCGCGGGTCAGTGGAAGCATTACTTCCTGCACGGTTTTGTACGGGAAATCGAAAACGCCGTGAATCATCTGGCGTTCCTCGGTGGTGAGTGCGCCGCTGGTTTCGCCTTCCTTGGCGAGATGTTTCAGTTCTTCGCGCGAGACGAAAAAGCTCTGCGGTTTATCCTCGCCCCGCCCACTCAGTCGGGAGAGCAACCGCATCAGCACGCCGAGAAACCAGACCAACGGCGCCAGCAGCCACGCGACGGCATTCAGCACATCCGCAAACGTCAGGCACAGCCGGTGCGCGTAGTGCCGGAAAAGTAGTTTGGGGACGATTTCCCCAATGACGAGCACCACCGCCGCGCTGACGAGCGTGGTTGTTAAATCGACGGCAAAGCTATCGCCAAACAGCCGCATCGCAAGTGCCGAACTGGCGACGGCCACGGTCACATTGCAAAGATTCGCACCGGCCAATGTCGTCCCCAGCAGCCGCTCGGTGTTTTCAACAAAACTACTAATGATGATCGCGCGCCGGTTGCGGCGTTCAACTTCGTGTCGGAGGCGAACCCGGTTGAGCGAAATCAGCCCGGTCTCCACACCCGAGAAAAACGCGCTGATCACCAGGCTCAAACCGATGACGAGGATGAATCCGAGGATGTCCATACTTACTCGGTGACCTCCAGTTCCAGTTCGCGGACGCGATTCTTCACCACTTTGCGCGCGGTGATGCGGACGCCGGCAATCTGCACGCGGTCGCCATCTTTCGGTAACGACCCCAGTTCGGCGATCATCCAGCCGGCAATCGTCTCGACCCCGTCCGCCTCCAAGTGCAGCCCGCACTGGCTGTTGACGTACTCCAAACGCGCCTTGCCGTTGATCAGCCAGCGCCGGTCGCCGAGATGCTGGATCAGCACTTCGCTCGCATCGAATTCATCTTCAATCTCGCCGACGATTTCTTCGAGAATATCTTCGAGCGTGACCATGCCCTGGGTGCCGCCGTACTCATCGACCACAATCGCGACCGGGTGTTCCTGTTTCCGGAAACTCTTCAGCAACTTACCGACGCTCATCGTGTCCGGAATGAAATTCGGCAACTCCACCACCTCATCAAGTTCCCGGTGCGGATCGACGAGAAACTCTTTCACATTGAGCATGCCTTCCACGGTGTCCGCGGAATCATGGATGATCGGGACGCGCCGGTGTTTATACGTCCGCAACGTCTCAATCATCTGCGCCGGCGTGAGCGAGTCTTCCAAACACTGCATATCCAACCGCGGCGTCATAATTTCGCGCACCTGCATCTTATCGAGCGCGAGGATCTTGTTCACCATGTCGCGCTCCTCCCGCCGCACGATACCGGCGCGTTCGCTGACGTGAAGCAATGTCCGGTATTCGTCGGTCGTCGGCTCACTACCGCGTGCCTTGCGGCCGGCAAAGTACGACAGGCGTTCAATCGAACGCACAATGAAAGCCGACAGGCTCTCAAAGCTGCGCCGGACTTGCCGGGTCGCGCGTTCGAAGAAGTCGATGAGTGGCGCTAACCGAATCGCGAAGAACTCTGGATGCCGGATGACGATGGCCTTCGGGCTGACTTCGCCGCAAACCAAAATCAGCAACGTCATGACCGGCACTGACAGCGCATCCGCATGCGCCGGCACGATTCGGCGGAGAATGTCGTAGCCGGCCACGGCGGCGGCGATATTGACTAGGGTGTTACCGAAGAGAATTGCCGAGAGCAGGCGTTGGGACCGGTCGAGCAGTTCGCTGATGAGTTGGCCGCGGGCCGGGTGTTCTTGCCGGAGCCGCCGGACTTGCAATTTGCTCAAGGCAAACAGCGCAATCTCCGCGGCCGAGAAGAACGCCGAACTCACCAGGCACAACCCGAGCAGGACGGCCTCGATAATCGCGGTAGTGCTCATGCTGGCCGGCAACTCTACGGAGTCGGCGCGTGAGCGTCAAACCCGCAAACGCCGCCGGTCAGGGCTTCGGCGCGGCCACCGGCTTGGTTTCGACAGTCGGCATTGGTTTGGAAGCTGGGACCGCTCGGGGCGGGATGGCGGTGGCTTCGGGCTTCGGCAGCAAGATCTCGATCTTGGCTTTGGCGCGCAACCCTTCGACATATTCTTGAACAACGTCCTGAGCCTTTTGGTTTTTCAGGTACTTTTCAATGTCTTCCTTGGCTTCACTGTAGGCGCGTTCGCCGGCCGCATTGTGGCCAGTGCTCTTGATGATGTGGTAGCCGAATTGGGTTGTGACAATGTCGCTGACTTCGTTCGTCTTCAGCGCAAACGCCACGTCGGCAAATTCCTTAACCATCCGGTCGCGGGTGAAGTAACCGAGGTCGCCACCTTGCGCGGCGCTGCCGGGATCTTCCGAGAACTTGCGGGCAACATCTTCGAACTTGTCGCCGCCTTTGACGATGGACTGAGCCGCTTTGATCTGCGTTAGTTTTTGGGTTTTGACTTCATCGGTGGCGTCCGGCGACAACAGAATCAGGATATGGCTGGCGCGAACCCGTTCGGGAGTGACGAATTTGCTGCGGTTCTCGTCGTAGAATTTCTTGGACTCGTCGCCGCTAATTATGACCTTGGCGTCCACGAGTTGCTTGATGGCCGCCTGCGCGACGAGACCTTCCCGGAGGCGCTTCTCGTAATCGCCGCGGGTCATGCCCATCTCTTCAAGAGCTTTGGTGAAATTTTCATCGCCGCCGAGCTGAGTTTTGGCCTGCTCGATCTGCTTCTTGACTTGGGCATCGAGGTCCTTGGGTTCATTGCCCTTGCTGGCTTGCACCACGAGTTCGTGGCTGACCATGTCGTTCACGATGCTGTACTGCAATTGGGGCAGCTGCTCCGCCGGGAACTCGCGCCCGGAGGCGGTGAATTGGCGGGTGAAGGCGCGAACCGCCGTGTCCACTTCCTTCCATTGAATGGTGATGTCGCCCACCCGCGCGACGACGTCCTCCGGCTTGTGCATGGGCGCCGGGGCTGGGGCCGATTTGTCTTGGGCGTACGTGGAAGCGGCCACCAGGCCGGTCAGAAGAAGGCAAAGAGTTTTATTCATGGGGCGGGACGCTACCACGCGCCCCCCGGGGAAATCAAGCCCCACTCGTACAAAAAAGCACGGCGTCAGGCGCGGAAATGTCCGCCCGTCCAATCGTGGGCCAACTCTCGCGCGGTCAAGGGCTGTTCCGCACCGGTCAGCAAGGTGTGGATGGCGGTCGAAGCCACGTCATCAATCTCTTCGTCACTCGCACCGGCGGCCGTCGCGAGGGCGACCAATTGGTCATAGCGCCACGCGGTACCATCGACGACGGCTAGTTTCAGCGCCTGGAGGCTGCTGGCGCGTTCACCGGTTCGATTGTCTTTGCTGTGCCGCATGGCTCTTTACTAAGCACTGCGTGGGCCAGCTTTCCCGCTTGCCTCAACTATTTCCGAGGCTTTACAGTCGGACCGGATCGATTACCTTTAGGCAGCGATGAAAAGCGCGCTTCGATTACTGGCCTTTTTCCTCGGGTTCACGATTAACTCGTTGGCCGAGCTGATTGTCGACCAAGTGCCACTTTCACTGCTCAACGCCCCCGCAGGTAAAAGCAATACCGTCACGACTGTTTCAACCACTCAAACCAGTGCAACTCGCCGGCAGACCGGGTCAACCGGTGACCGGTGGGTGAAGTTCGAAGCCGACTTCGGGATCACGGATAAGGATGCTGCGCCGGTCAAAGGCTCGCTCCAAGCCGCAAAATACCAACTCGATCAGACCACGTTCGTGTTGCAAGAGTTTGTGAAGAACGTCGAGGATCAACTCCGCTTCGACTACGGTGTGCGCGATTTCTCGTCTGCCCCCACGACACCGAAATCGAGCCGACTTAACAGCGGCAACATCCTCCTCGACACACTCAACGCGACGCGGTTCCAGTCGGATATCAATTTGCAGACGGTCGGCCGGCAATTCGTCGGCGTGAAACTGGTGTTACCGCTCGGCAACTGACCGGCCTATTGGGTGAGCCGGAACGGTAGGTTACTGGGAGTCGTTACCGGTGTACCAGCGCCCCCCATGAGCTGTTGGAACTGCGGCGAGTTTCGACAATTTGCGAACCGCTTATCCTGGCTCGCCACAAGATGAATCTGGCGTTCCGGACCATCCAACTGCAACGCGCGGCTTAACGCCGCCATTCCATCGAGGCAATTGCCTTTCAGACTGAGGACGCAACTGTAGTTGTACCACCCGAGGGCGTTCTGCGGGTACCGGCGCGTAAAGTCGCTGAGCAACGTCAACACCCGCTCGCCCCGATTGAGCTGGGCGTAATAGTTGATCAACGTCAAGTAATCGGCCTGCGGAAGATCGGGCGCGGTCACCAGTTGGTTAACGAGATTATCAAACGCATCCAAGCGTTGACCGGAAGCTAATGCGCGCGCCAGTTGCATGGCGACTTGAATGTTCCCGGGCTGGGCAAGCAATTGTTTTTCCAAGTCCGCCGTCGTGGCCAGATCGTCGCGCATCTTTTTGACCTGCTCAATGGCCTCGCGAATCTTGGGATTGAAAGAATCGTGCTTCTGGTAGTTTTCGAGGACGGAGATCGCGGCGTCGAACCGGCGCTGTTCAATGTAGAGTTGGGCAAGCCGGTAATTGGCTTCGGGACTGTCCGGGCAAAGACCAATTGCCTGCGTGAACGCGGCTTCAGCTTCGCTAATCATATGCCGGTACGCATAGACCCCGCCGATGGCGGAGCGCAATTTGGAAAATGTTTTCTGCGCGACATCGTCCCGGTGGAATTTTGGATCGCCGGATAAATCCGCGGCGAGCGCATTCCAGTAAGCCGTGTCACGCGCGACCATGGCCGGCGTTATGGCCGGCAGCGGGTTGGAGTTGATCTTGAGAATGATGCCGAACGGCTCCAGATACGGATACATCCACTGGATGACGTAGCTTTCTTCGACATAGAACGAATGGTTATCTTTATTGTGCTCGAAGATGTCTTTCGTCAGGTACCCATTGATGGCCATGACGCCGGCCACACCTTGCACACTGACATGACCGTTTTCGACCCGCACATCTTCCCCCGGCATGGGCGCGCGAGTCTTGAGTTCCTCGACATACCGGCCGAAGGCGAGTTGGGAATCTTGTTCAGAGGGAATCCAAATGGGTTGTTTCGGATAGGTCGCGGCATGGCCGAGCAACCCGCGATAAAGTCCGGACCGGTTCGTCAACGTCAGGGGCGCGTCACTGCGTGGCCGGCTGAAGTCGTAATGGTCGCGGATGTAAGCCATATAAGTGGTGTCCGCGAGCGCGTTCTGGGTGATGATGTAAACATCACGCCGGTCAAACGTGGCGCTGTCGGGACATTTTTCACTGTGCGTCTTGGCTGTGGCGAAGCTCTCGACGAAAATCATATACGTCGGCACAAACCGCCCGGGATCGGTGCCGCCATAGAGGACGGCGTCGCGGTCCATTTCGGGATAGTCGCCGCCGGGCTTGAACATCAGATAGCCGAACCGGTATCCGAAATCGTGACCCCGTTGTTCCTGATCCCGCCAGTTGCGCCACCACGACCCCGCCGGTAACACGAGCACAACCACCGCCACCGCAGCCGCCGCACGTTGCAACGCCGGTTTCTCGGTGAAGAGATAGCCCAGCCCTAAGATCAATCCATAACCAATCCACAACGAATAAATACAATGACACGGGAGAAAGAAGACGCGGTCGGTGAACTGTTTTTGTTTTTCAAAAGTCGGATTGGACAGAAAAATGAAACCGATCCCAAGGCAGAGAAAGCCGATAAACAAGAACCTCAACCAATTCCGTTCACTATCTCCAAGGTCCCGAAAAAAGAATAACGCGAACAATGCCAACAAGGCATAGACAATGTTGAATTGCCACTGCAAGTCGTCAAAGAACATGTTGAGCTGCCCCCAAAACTGGAGGAACGTCCGATCCAGATGGATTTTATCGTACTGCCCACGCGTGAAGTGATGTTTGAACCCTTCCCACTGGCTGCAATGGCCCCAGTTCATCGGCGGGTTCGTGCAGGACGAGAAATAGAGATAGCCGTACAAAGACAAACCCAGACAGACCGCCACGTAGACGAGCAAGGCCTGTGACGCATGCCGGACATCTTCGGTCGGCCCGTGCCGCCCCGCATAAATCCAGCCGGCCAAACCGACCATAGCTAGAATGCCGGCCAGCAGCAACCAAACGCCACGCGCATCATTTTCCAGATACCGGAGCGCCAGCCCGCCGAAGACGCCGCCGAGCGCGACGACTCCCAGAAGCGTCAGAGCCGGCCCGCGCCAGTCGCGATCTTTCAACAGCAGATACAGCCAGTAGCCCGCGCCAGCCACCAAGCCGATATAGACCAACAACGGAAACTTGTAGGTGTCCCATGGAGACGCCACATTCGTGTTGCCGGTGGCGACGGCCTGGTCGTGGACTTCCTCCAACTTGTGCAGCGTCGTCCAAGTGCCTTTGACTTCACCAAGCAATCCCAATGCGGCAACGAGGAGAACCGGCACGAGCACATTCCGCCCAAACTTCCGGTCGGTGAACCAGATGAATGTCGGAAACGCCACCGTCAACAACACGAGCGTCTGGTGAGCCGTCAACCCCACGCCCCAAATCAACGCCGCCAGATAGAGCCGCCAGCGTTTCTCCGGCTCAAAACTCCACCGGTACAACACGACCAACGTCGCCAGGAAGAGGCACGCGTTTAAGCCGTAGACCTCCGTGATGATTCCCTGCGACCACATGACCGGGCTGAACGCCAGCAACAACCCCGCGCAGATCGCACTGGCCAACACAATGAGATCCATCAGCCGCTGACTCACCGCTGCCTGCAAGAAGTCGACTTTCTGCACCAAGACACGCCCACTCTTCGACACCAACAACGCAACCAACCCGCACGCCAACGTGCTGAAAAACGCCGACATCAAATTCCCGCGCCAACCGATATTCCCGACCGGCACGAGGTGGCACCAGAGCCACGCCAGCATCGTCCAGATCGGGTACCCCGGCGGATGCGGCACGCCCAGATTGTAGGCCGCCGTCAAAAACTCCCCCGAGTCCTCCAGCGTTACGCTCGGCGCCAGCGTCCACAGATAGCCGGCAAACGCCACCGCCCACGCAATCCCGCCCGCCAGCCAATCCCGCCGACTGTAAAACCGTTGGATCGAATCGCTCATTTTCGCGGGCACCGCCGGAAACCCTGCGCCGACGCCATCCCCCAAACCATCCACAACGCTTCGCGAACAATCCGTCCCGACATCTTCGATTTACCGGCCAGCCGATCAGTGAAGGTGATGGGGATTTCCCGAATCCGAAAGCCGCGCATCCATGTTTGATAACTCATTTCGATTTGAAAAGCGTATCCGTTGCTGCGAATGCCATCGAGCGGGATGTTTTCCAAAACCTGCCGGCGAAAACATTTGAACCCGCCGGTCGGATCCATCACCGGCATCCCCGTGATGATTCGGACATACAACGATGCGCCCTTGCTCAAAATCAACCGCGACAACGGCCAGTTCACCACCCGCACCGCGCCTTCGGTGTACCGCGAACCCAACACCAAGTCCGCCTCCTCAATCGCCTTCAAGAAATTCGGAAGCTCTTTGGGATCGTGCGAAAAGTCCGCGTCCATTTCCATGATGAACGCATAGTCGCGCGCCAAGCCCCACTTGAACCCGGCAATATAAGCCGTCCCCAACCCTTGCTTACCGGCGCGCCGCAGCAGATGCAGACGCGATTCCTTCGTTTGCATCTCGACAACAATGTCCCCGGTACCGTCGGGCGAACCGTCATCCACAACCAACACCTCAATGGCCGGCGACTGTTCGAGCGCCGCGGTGACAATGCCGCGGACATTTTCTTTTTCGTTATACGTCGGGATGATGAGTAGTGCTTTGTTCATTTTGTCAGTCTTGGATTGGCGAGCACCAGGTACTCGCCGCCGACCAATACCGGCCATGTCCCGCCCAACTGCGGCGGATAAATCACCTGCGCGTTCAATGGAAAAACGACCGGCCAACGTTCGGCCACCATCTTGGCCACCACTTCCTGCCCGCCGGCCACGCCGCGCGTATAAAGCAAATCAATACCGAACCCCTGCCCTTGCTGATCCACTCCCGAAGCGATCACGACGTACTTCGCCTGATCCCCCCGGCAATCGAACCAGTACGCCGACCGCGGAATCGGCACCGGCCACGCCCCATTGGGTCGCCCCTCATACGGGCCACAGTGCGAGAGCATACTCCGGCGCGCCTTCTTCACAAGCCAGTAAATCTGTTTCGGCACGAGCACGAAATCCTCCGCACTCGTGCGCGCATTCACGTAGGCCAAAGCTGCTTCAGCATCCGGGATCGACCTCTGCGTGAACCCATCAATTGTCGTCGTGAAATGTCCCAACACGCCACCCAGAGTCGGCAGACACCACAAGCCCAGCGCCACAATCCCCGGGGCCAATCGGGTGGCCAACGTTTCCTTCTTCAACGCCCAACCCACGAGCCGACCGGCCTGCAGTAACGCGCCGCCCACTCCCAATGCCAGTAGCGGCAAGAAAATCATCGCCGGGTAAAAGAACCACGAGACGTTGTCCTGCTTCTTGAAAATTGGCCACATCAATAAGAAGGCCCAAGCCACTAGCCAAGGGCGCAACCGTGCAACCGGAAAAGCCACCAGCCCAATGGCCGCCACACACAACCACAGATCCTTACCGGTCGGGCCGTTCGCCCCGATGGCGGTCGGCGTATCAAAAAGAAACTTCCCGATGCGCATCAGGATTTCACGAATCGGCGTTGGGTCGGCCATCCCGGTCATCAGTCGGACTTGCTCCCGCAAATGCGCGACACCGCCCTGCGTGGCCAGATACCACATCATAAACACCAAGCCAAACGCGCCCGCCGTCAACGCCGCGACCGCGAGGTGCCGCCAGTTGCGCCAGTTCACCCATACCGCCACCGCAATCACACCGGGAATCATGCCGACCGCGTAGTAGTTGCACCCGGTCGCCAGTGCTGTCAGCAAACCGGCCAACGCCAAATCGCGCACTCGTTTGTCCTGCAGATACCGGATCAAGAAACCGGCCGACGCAAGCGCCAGCGTACCGGTCAACGGATGCGACCGGACCCAGCGGAAGTTCACGTCGGCGTTTTCATACACGAGCAAAGCCGCCGCACACAGCGCGCCGAACCATTCGTCCTTCAGTCGCCGCCCAATCCAAAACAAGACTCCCGCAGCCGCCAACGCCGTCACCGCGCCGAACGCGCGCCCCACCACAACGTCATTGCCGAAGATGCGCAGCAACATGCCGTTCGCCCACATGTAAAGCGGCGGATACGGGTACGGATAAACAAAGTCATTAGCGACCGGCCCGATCCGCGCGTGGCCATTCGCGAGCTGCCAACACTTCTCCATCCACTCGCCCTCATCGCCATACCAATTCGGACTCGTGCGCAAGTTCGGCAGAAACAACACCGCCCAAAGCGCCAATAGTCCCACGAGAATTCCGCGTTCGTGTTTCGTCATCGGCTCACGAAGAAAAGTTTAATCGGCCCAAAATTCGTACTCGGATACTGCGCCAACTGTTGCCATTGCGCCGGCTGCAAGGCCTCCCGATTCCCGTCGACCATAATCACCGTCGTGTTCGTTCCCAGCGTGGGCGCGCCGCGACCAGCGCTAGCTTGAGTAATCAACAACGGCCACTCCAACTGCACCAACTCCGGTCGCCCTTCATGGTTCAACTCCAGCAACTGCGGCTGCCCAAGTTTTCGTCCCAGTTCCTCGCGTGCTGCTTGAGTCCGCGCTGTTGACAACTCCAATTGAATTGCGCTCTCGTGCTGTAGCCGCTCCCCGCCCTGCTCCGCCAGATACCGGGCCGCCGCCTGCTTATGTCCGAGCGCGGTCCCAAACGTTCCCTGCGCGCCGCCGGTTGAGTCAACAAACCGGTAATACTCCTGCATAAACGCAATATTCGCGACCGCAAACACCACCGCAATCGCGCCAGCAACCATCGGTTTTAGTTTGCGACCGGCTTCCCCGCAAACGAGGAAGTGGCCCGGATACAAAATCGCGAAGTACGTCAGATACGTCCATAATCCACCGACGAAGAAGACAGCCACCGGCAACACAAGCCACGCCACCAAGATCGTCGGCGCGCTTTTCATGCGCAACTTCGCCACCTCAAAGCCAACCCAGATCAACGCCGCCACAAACGCCAGTCGTTGTAGCAACAACGCCGCGTCCCAAATCCCAGCCTCAAAATAAGAATGTTTTGCGCCCCAAATATTGCGCGCGTCGAATTCCTTCCCGCCGGCAATACCCAGCACGTCTTCCATGCGCCCACCGTTCATGATCGCCAGCGCATACGAAATGTTCTGCTTACTCGGCAACCGGTATCCGCTGACCGGGTGCGTCGTCACGCCATTCAGTTTCTCCCACTGCTGCCCGCCGCCGACCGTGTTCATCGCCTGCTTGAAATCCCCCCAGCCGGTCTGTTGCTGCAAGTAAAAGTAGGGCGCCATCAACACCAACGACGCCACCACACCACCCGCCGCCCACCGCCAGTCGATCTTCGGCCGCAACCACGCGATGATCGCCACCACCGCCGCCGTCAACGCGATACCGGAAAAGTGAATCTGCACGACGCACAAAGGCAATAACACACACCAAAACACGGTCTTCGGTTTCTTGCCGACCACGAGCGCATGCACAGCCCACAGCGTGCAGGTCGCGAAAAACGGCACAAAATCTTGCGCCCAAATCTTCCGCGAATAGATCACCGCCCACGGCGACACCGCAAAAAAGAGTCCGGCCACCAACCCGGCCATTGGCCCGTAGTATTTCCGCCCGATATGCCAGGTGATCACGACCGCCGCCAAACCGAGCAGCGCAATGCAAGCCGACACAAACGCCGGGTTCGGATTGATCGCGAACATCGGGATCAACAGGTACGCAAACAGTGGCGGGTTCGTCACGCCCACGCTGGACATCAAACCAGCCAGCGGCAGCTTGCCGGTCTTGAGCGCGTCTAGTGCCAAATGCGCTGCGTACGCTTCGTCCCCCTGAAATTCAAGGAGATCAAAGTGAGAAAACCGCAACCATGCGCCGACCGCAATGATCACCGCTAGACCAATCCATTGCCAGCGGTTGCTCATGTGCGCGCCTTCAGTGACCACGTCACACGCTGGGCCTTATTGATCCGAAATAGTTCGCCCCAAATCCCCAACGCGCGTCGTAGATTGTACGGAATCCGCGTGTCTGGATCGTGCACCCAATGCACCGGCACCTCCGCGATTCGGTACCCTTCCCGCGTCGCCACGACGAGCATCTCGATGTCGAAGATTGCAGTATTGGACGTAACCTGTGAAAACACTTTCTGCGCGACAGCCCGGGTCATGCACTTGAAACCACACTGTGTGTCGGCGATCCCCCGAATGCAAAACACCCGCGTCCCCAAGCCAAATAACTTACCGGCCAGTGCGCGATACCAGACTTGCGCTTGTTCAACCTCGGCGCCAGCCACCGCCCGCGACCCGATGGCCATGTCGTAACCGGCTTCCAACTTCGCCAGTAGCTTTTCCACTTCACTGAGGGGCGTGCTCTGGTCAGCGTCCGCAAACAAAACATACCGGCCGCGCGCCGCGAGCATACCGGCTTTCACGGCGCCGCCTTTACCGCGGTTCGGCTGCAAATCAATGAGTTGAACGCCCAGAGTTTTCGCGGCTTTCGCCGTGCCATCCTTGCTGCCATCATTGACCACGATGATTTCGTGCGTCCAAGATTTTGACTGGAGGTACGTCACGATGCCGGGCACGTGCTTCTTGAGGCGTTCTTCTTCGTTGTACGCCGGTATGACCACCGACAGATACGGATCGCTCATGTCGCTTTCCGCAACGAGCCCATCTCACGCATCTTCGCCAACGCTTCCGCCGCGTAATCCTTGTCGAGCTTTTGCCGGCGAATCCATTCGACGTAATCCCGCACGCTGTCGTGTGGCGTCTTCGTCGGCTGCCAACCGAGGCGCTGCAGTTTCGTGATGTCGGACACCGAGTGGCGCGTGTCACCAACCCGGTATTCACCCGTCACATTGGGCGGAGTTGCGGAAACGATACCGGCAAATTCCAGGACGGTGTAACCCTGGCCGCCGCCGACGTTGAAAACTTCGTAGTTGGCCCGCTCGTCTTCCAACACGAGCCGGTTCGCCCGCGCCACGTCGGCGACGTTCACATAATCGCGCAGTTGCCGGCCATCCTCGAAAACGCTGGCCGGTTCGCCCTTCAACATCTGCAGCGTGAACACGCGAAGGACACCGGAGTAAGCGTTGCGGAACGATTGATACGGCCCTTGGACAATGGAGTACCGGAGCGCCACGCTGGGGATGCCGTAGTTCTTGCCAAGCGAGACGGCCATCAACTCCTGCGAGTACTTGGCGATGGAGTATTGGTTGCGCGGCCCGGCATGCGTCTCTAACAGCGGCAACGATGTAATTACGCCCCCGCACTTCGGGCAGACCGGCTCCCACTGGCCTTTCGCTGGCTCGCGGCCAACCGGATAAACTTCGCCGTCCTTGGCGCATTGATACCGGCCTTCGCCGTAGACGAATTGGCTACTGGCGACGACCACCTTCTTCACCGGCAACTTCTTCTCGACAATCAACTCGTAGAGCAACGCGGTGCCGACGCTGTTAACGTGGAAGAACTGGGAAAAGTTCGGCAGCAAATCCTGGTGTGCCGCGAGATGAATGACTGCATCGACGCCGGTCAACGCCCGCGACCAGTCATCCCGGTTGCGAACGTCGCCGATGATTTGTTCGGCCTCGGCCGGTACCCAGTCCGGCCAGTCGCCGGTATGGATGGGCGGCGTGAGATTGTCGAGCAGCCGCACCCGGTAACCGGCGCGCAACAGTTCGGTCGCGGTGTGCGAACCGATGAAACCAGCGCCGCCGGTAATGAGAACGAGACCTTTACTCATTTTGCTTTGAGCTTCTCGTAGAAGTAGCCGGTCAGGATGTGGTCGAGAATCATGTGGACGTCTTCGACGGGGCCGTATTCGTTCGACGGAACAACGAGGCAGACGTCGGCAAGTTGCGCGAGTTTGCCCCCGGTGAAACCACCGAAGCCGATAACTTTGACGCCGATTATTTTAGCCGCTTCGACAGCGGCAATGATGTTCGGGGAATTGCCGGAGGCGGAGATGGCGATAAGCAAGTCACCGCGGTTTGCGAGATTCTTCAGTGGCTCGCTGAAGACAGTGTTGTAGTCGGTATCGTTGGCCCACGCAGTCATGAGCGAGACATTGTCAGTGAGGGCGATGACCTTGAATCGTTTCGCTGGCGCATCGCCTTTATGGCCGAGCGTGCCTTTGTTGAGGTCGTTCATCATATGCGACGCGGTCGCCGCGCTGCCGCCGTTGCCAATGACGAAGATCTGCTTACCGGCGGCGTGGGCTTCGTCGATGAGCGCCGTCAGCTTGTCGAACGGCTCCAGTGGGAGCCGGTCGAGGATGGCTTTTAAATTGGTCAGGTACGTCTTGGCGAATTCACTAGGTTTTTGCATTCAATACCTCTGCATGTTTAGAGCGACCCGGCTGCCACCGCGTTCGAGGCGGAAGGGCATTTCTTTTAGATTCGCAAGAGCGTGGCGGACGGCTTGACGCTTGTCACTCGGGACGACCAACAGGAAGAATCCGCCGCCGCCCGCGCCGGCAATCTTTCCGCCAAGGCAACCGGCTTTTACGGCACGATCATACATCTCGTCGAGATCGCTCGTGCTGGTCGCGCCATCGGTCATCTTCCGTTTGGCTTCCCATCCGCGATGCAGCAACGGGCCAAGCGCAGCCACGTCACCGGCTTCGAGGAGTTGCCGGACTTCGTTGGCTTGCAGAGCCATCAGTTTCAACGTGTCGGCCTTGGAGATGACGTTGGCTTTTTGCTTGGATAAAATGCCGTCGGCTTTGCGCGTCTTGCCGGTGAAGAAAAGCATCAGGATGTTGTCGAGATCTTCGAGCGTACCACGAGCTAGCGGCACTGGATTGGCTTTGATGTCCTTGCCGGGACCGAATTGAAAGTATCGCAAGCCGCCGAGCGCGGCGATGTACTGGTCTTGAACGCCAATCGGTTTGCCGAGTTGCCGGATCTCAATGTCGCAGGCTTCCCGGGCGAGCCGCTCTGCGGTCGGGGTTTCACCGATGAATGCGTACAGCGCGTGCAGGACGCCGACCGTCACGGTGCTCGATGACCCGAGGCCGGAGCCTTCCGAGGGGATGTCGGAGAGAAACGAAATCTCGATGCCTTTTGTGATGCCGACTTTGCGCATCGCTTCGCGGACGAGGTCGTGTTCGATCTGGTCCACCAAGTCCACGATCTCTTTCTTCGACCAGTTCACGTAAATCTTGTCGTCGAAGCGTTCCTTGACGATGCAGTAGACGAACTTGTCGATGGCCGAACTGCAGACCGCGCCACCGTGCGGCTCGTAGAAATCCGGCAAGTCCGTGCCGCCACCGGCAAACGAGATTCGCAAAGGTGTCTGAGTGATAATCATTTCAAAACCAAACCGTTTTTAAAGTCTTGCTGCGCTTTTGCCAACCGCTCCGGCGTGCCCACGTCTTGAATATACGCCAACGGCTTCGTAGCGTACACCGGCTGCCCGGCCGCCAGCAATTTTGGGAACACGTCCTTGCCGAAATCGCAAAACTGCCCCGCCGGAATGTAATCGAGCACCGCCGGTTCGAGCAGATAAATACCAGCGTTGATCAGGTTTGTCGAAATCGTTTTCCGGTCGGGCTTCTCGCGAAACGCCGTCACCTTGCCTGTCGCGTCAGTCTCCACCACCCCGCCCGTCCACGGCTCCGGCGACTCGAACAAGGCGACCGTTGCGATGGCCCGCCGTTGCCGGTGGAACTCGAGCAGCGGCGCGAGTTCGATGCGGATCAAGTTGTCGCCATAGAGGACTAGGAACGTGCCGTCACGCAACTCGGCTTCCATCTTCTTCACCCCGCCCGCGGTGCCGAGAATTTCGATTTCGAGCGAGTACGCGACCTTGACCCCGAACTGCCGGCCGTCGCCGAAGAATTCCGTGATCTTCTCTGGCATGTGGTGGAGGTTCAGAACGTACTCGGTAATCCCCTGTTGCCGGAAGAACTCAAAGTGATGTTGCAACAACGGCTTGCCGGCGATGGGGACCATCACCTTCGGGATGTTTAAGCCGAGTGACCGTAAGCGCGTCCCCAGCCCGGCCGCTAAAATAAACGCTTTCAAGAGGCGGGCAGAATGCAAAACAACCCGCCCAAAAGCAATCCCAAGCGTGGCGTGATTCGGACCGGATGGTTAAGGGTCACCGGCTCGATAGTTGAAGCACATTCCCATCCGGGTCTTTGAAGTCGCAGCACTCAAACTCGGATGCGACGTGGTGCTTGCCCATCCGAACACCCCGGTTGCCAAGCTGCTCCCGCGCGTTTGCCACATTATCGACAACGAAGACGAGCTTGTTTCGATTGAGGCCTGTGTTGCCCGCTTTCGCTGCGCGATGGATACCAATCTCAATGCCATCGCTGGCGAGCTGCACCCAATCAGACTTGTCGTAATCCATGGCCCGTGGTGGATTGAGAATTGCCAGACCAAGGATGTCTCGGTAGAAAGCGACCATCCGAGCCACGTCGTTCGTGAAGTAGATGAAACGGGCAATTCTCATACTGTGATTCATAGCGTCGGCATTCGGCCAGACTCGGATGGAGAAGTCAACGGCTGAGTGTGGAGGGACGCGCTCCGTCGCGTCCGTTGTTGCTGGCAAAGGCGTTGCGAGGCGATACCGGCGATGGTATATACGGGCGTGAAGGCAAGCGGACATCTTGGTGCGAATCAAACGGCCGGTGCTGAACGGCCGGTACGAGTTCAGCGACAAGGCGCGTTCCGAAATGACAGCGGATCGTCTCACCGAGAACGACGTTGTCGAGTGTATCGTCAACGCCATCGCGATTTACAAAACGCTCCGCTCCACCAGTCCAGATCGCCATCACACCGGCGAGCGGCTCTACGACCGCGATGCCATGCGCAAGATCGAGGCGCACTCTCCCGCTTACGCCAAAACCCACGCGGGTCACCGATAACAACCCCGCCTGTTGTCAGGAGTAGCGGTGAAAACCAAGAGCCTTTCCGAACAAGTTGCAGTCCACGAAGCCATGACCATCTTGTTGGAGCATCTTGAGCCAGCCAAGCTCGCCAAGTTTCTCGCCACCCGACCCGTTCTCGGCCAAGACTACGTTGCCGAACGCGAGCGTCTTTTTTACTGGAGAAACGGTTACAAGCCTCGCCCGTAAAATCCGCGCCTTCGAGAAACGCAAATGCTGATCACGGTTTGCTGGCGATGGGGACCATCACCTTCGGGATGTTCAAGCCGAGTGAACGCAACCGCGTCCCCAGCCCGGCCGCTAAAATAAACGCTTTCAAGAGGCGGGCAGAATGCAAAACTACCCGCCCAAAAGCAACTTGCACCTTCAGGCTTGCCGCCCGGCCCGAGATGCCGTACAAGCCGTGCCTTATGATTAAAATTGCCATGATCGGAGCCGGTAGCGTGGTCTTCTCCAAGAACCTCACCGGCGATATTCTTTCCTATCCTGAATTCAAGAACGCCACGCTGGCCTACATGGATATCGACCGCGACCGGCTGCAAGTCGGCGCAGCGTTGTGCAAGAAGGTCGCGAAGGCTGTCGGCGCGAAACCCAAGATCATCGCGACGCAGAACCGGCGCGAGGCGCTTGCCGGCGCGGACTTCGTCATCAACATGGTCCAAATCGGCGGGTTCAACTCGACGCTCGTGGACTTCGAGATTCCCCGCAAATACGGTTTGAACTTCACGATCGCCGACACGACCGGCCCAGGCGGATTGTTCCGCGCATTGCGGACGTTCCCGATGCTGTCCGGCATGTGCCGCGACATGGAAGCGGTTTGTCCAAACGCGTGGCTGCTCAATTACTCCAACCCGATGTCGGAAAACATCCAGACCATCACCCGCACGTCGAGCATCAAGACGGTCGGGCTTTGCCACAGCGTGCAAGGGACGTTAAACCAACTCATGGGCTATATCGGCGAGAAACCCGAGGAAATCGCATTCATCTGCGCCGGCATCAATCACATGGCGTTTTACCTCAAGCTCCAGAAGAACGGCGTCAATCTCTACCCGCGCCTCTTCCAGGCGATGAAGAACCCGGAGATCTACAAGAAGAACAAAGTCCGGTTCGAGTTGATGAAACGCCTTGGCTATTTCGTCACCGAATCCAGTGAACACAACGCCGAGTACAACGCCCACTTCATCCCGCACGGCCCGGACACCATCGCCCAGTACGATATCCCCATCGACGAATATCTCCGCCGCTGCGACGGCATCGTGGATGAATTCGAAACCATGAAGAAGTTCGCCAAGACGAACAAGCCGATGAAAGTCGAGAAGAGCCACGAGTTCGGCAGCGTCATCATCAACTCCGTCGTCACCGGCAAGCCGAGCGTCGTCTACGGCAACATGCCGAACAAGGGCGCAATCTCGAACTTGCCGGCCACCGCCATCGCCGAGGTGCCGACGCTCGTTGACCGGAACGGCTGCCAGTTCACCAACGTCGGCGAGTTACCGGCGCAACTCATCGGCTACATGCAACCGCACATCACGCAGCACGAGCTATTCATTCGCGCCGCCATGGAAGGCCGGCGCGACCACATCTATCAAGCCTGCATGTTCGACCCAATGACCGCCGCGAAGATGCCATTGGATAAAATCGTCGAGATGTGTGACGAACTCATTACCGCCCACGGCAAGTTGCTCCCGAAACTCGACTCGAAAAAGACGCTCGTCCCGACCAGCGGCAAGAAGTTCAACCCGCCCACCGCGAAAGCCTTGCGTGCGAGTTGGGATGCCGCTCACAAATCCGCCGAGAAGGCGAAGAAGCTGTTTTAATCAAACGACGTCGGTCGCGGCGCGACCGCCGTACCATGATCTATCAGAGTCGTTTGGCGCGCGGTCCAGCGGCGGTGTCTTCGATCACCCAACCTTGGGCTTTAAGTTGGTCGCGGATTTCGTCGGAGCGTTTGAAGTTCTTCGACTTCCGAACGGCCTGACGTTCTTCGACCAACGCCTGAACATCGGCCGGTACGTCGGCTTTGGCCGGCATGCCGAAACCGAGGACGGAGTCGAGACGTTGCCAAGTGGCGAGGATACCGGCGGCTTCATCCGGGGAGATGGTGCGCTTGTTGGCTTCCCGGATGAATTCGAAAATCGCGCCGAGGGCACCGCTGATGTTGAGGTCGTCGTCGAGGGCGGATTCGAATTGGGATTGGAGGTCACCGGCGGACGCGACGGAGCGCGTCCCTCCAAGTTTCAGAAGAAATTCGTCGATGCGTTGCAGAGCACTGCGGGCGCCGGTTAAGCCGTCTTTGGTGAAATTGAGTTGTTCTCGATAGTGACCGGCAAGGAGGACGTACCGGACTTCGCGGCCGGTCCAGCCTTCGGCCATGAGATCGCGCAGGGTGTAGAAGTTTTTGAGCGACTTGCTCATCTTTTTGCCTTCGACAAGGAGATGGGCGTTGTGCATCCAGTATTTGACGAACGGCTTGCCGGTCGCGGCTTCGCTTTGGGCGATTTCGTCTTCGTGGTGCGGGAAGATGAGATCTTCGCCACCGCAGTGGAGGTCGAAACTCTCGCCGAGGTGAGCCATGCTCATGACACTACATTCAATGTGCCAACCCGGTCGGCCCGCGCCCCACGGGGAATCCCATTTGACGGCGCCGTCGGCATCGCACCAGGCTTTCCAGAGGGCGAAGTCGCCGACGTTTTCTTTGGCGTATTCGTCGTGTTGTACGCGGGCACCGGGTTGGAGGTTCTCCATGTCGAGGTGGCCGAGTTTGCCGTAGTCCGGGAAAGATTTGATGGAGAAATAGACGGAGCCGTCGTCGCCGACGTAGGCGTGTTGTTTGGCGATGAGTGTCTCGATGAGGCGGATCATGCCGGGGATGGTGTCGGTGGCGCGCGGGAGGATGTGGGCGCGTTTGATGTTGAGCGCGTCGAGGTCGCGGAGGAATTCTTCGGTGAAGAAGTTGGTGAATTCCTGGAGGGTCTTGCCGGTTTCGCGGACGGTGCGGATGATTTTGTCTTCCACGTCGGTGATGTTCATGACGTGGGTGACTTGGAACCCTTTGTATTCGAGATACCGGCGGAGCAGGTCTTCGAACATGAAGGCGCGGAGGTTGCCGATGTGGGCGTAGTTGTAGACGGTCGGGCCGCAGGTGTACAGGCCGACCTTCCCGGCAACGAGGGGGACGAACTCTTCTTTCTGGCGCGTCAGCGTGTTAAAGAATTTCACAGTTCGACGCTGACCATGGCGATGGCGACGACCCCTTCTTTGCGACCGGTAAAACCCATCAGTTCACTGGTCGTGGCTTTGATGCCGATTTGGTCGGGCCGGATGCCGAGGTTGGCGGCCATGATTTCCTGCATCTTCGGAATGTGCGGGGAGATTTTGGGGACTTGCGCCACGATGGCGGCATCGATGTTGTTGATCTTGGCTTTCAGTTCCCGAAATTTCTCAGCAACATCGCGGAGGATGATCATGCTGTTCATGTCTTTCCACTGCAGGTCGGTGTCGGGATAGAACTTGCCGATGTCCCCGAGTGAAACTGCTCCGAGCAATGCGTCGGCAATCGCGTGCGCCAGGACATCGGCATCGCTGTGGCCAAGGAGGCCTTGCTCATGCGGGATTTGAACGCCGCCAATGACGCACTTGCGGTTCGGGGCGAAACGATGAACGTCAATACCAATGCCAACGCGATTCATAAGGCGCGCAGTCTATCGCACAGCCGCAGATGACGCAACGCCGAGAAATCGGGTTGTGATCACTTCTTCGACTACCCGCCGCTTATGGGAAAAAACGCGGTACGCTTTCGCCTGTGGCCGGGAACTAACGGCCTCCGCCAATCGTCGTCCGACAAAGTGAACCGCGGCACCGTCGTCCAAGGCGTACCCGCCCGGTAGTTGATTGCTGGCAACAAATCGATGAAATGTTGGCCGGCGATTCTTTTCCCCATCGTAATGCGGACAAACCGATCCCGGAAGCAAACCCAAACCGTCGCGTAAGACTGACAATGGTCCGAATGAGTCGGTGCTCGACGCTTCAAACCAGCAATTAGCGCCCGCACTGATGCCGGCCAACACCACGCCCTGCCGCCATGCGGTTCGCAGCGCACGATCAACACCATGCACGCGCCAAATCGCCAGCATGTTGGCCGTGTTTCCGCCGCCAACGTAGATGACATCGTGCCGAAGCAAGAACGCCGTCGAATCCACGATCGTCCGTTTGAAAAGAGACAAATGTGATGCCTGACACCGGCGCTGGGGCATTGCTTTATAGAAGCGCTCGATGTATCCGTCCGCATCACCGCTGGCGGTTGCTAAGAACACAATCTTGGGTCGCCGTTTCCCGGATAACTCAAGAATGAAATCGTCGAGGAACGGATTCTCTGGCTCCATGCTGAAGCCTCCACCACCCAACGCCACAATGTGTCGAGCCGTCATTGGCGTTGCCGGAGCAATGCTTCTGCCATGGCGAGATCGGTGGGTGTGGTAATCTTCAGATTGAGGAACGGCGTCTCCACCAAATCGACCCGGTGACCGAGGAGTTCGACGGCGGCAGCTTCGTCGGTAACGATGAGGGCTTTCTTGAACACGGCCCCATAGGCTTCCCGGAGCAAATCCCGGCGGACGGTCTGCGGCGTTTGGACGGCCCAGAGTTTGGTGCGATCCACGGTACGGGAAACAATCTTGCCGTCGGCTTCCTTGATCGTGTCCACGACCTTGGTGGCGGCGATACCGGTGCCATGTTGTCGGGCACTCTCGACGGTCGCTTCGATCAAGGCCGGTGTGACTAAGGGCCGTGCGCCATCGTGGACGGCAACGATCTCGCCGGTGGCTTTCTCCAAACCGTTCCAGACCGAGTTCTGCCGTTCGACTCCGCCCTCGGCAAACGCGACGACCTTTGAGAATTCCCTCGCGATCTCCGTCGCTTCCGCAGCGTAGTCGGGCCGGCGCACGAGGATGATTTCGGTGACGAGCCGGCATTGCTGGAACGCAGTGAGTGCGTACCAGATCAAGGGTTTCCCGAGAAGATCAATAAATTGTTTATTCGTCCCGCCGCCCATCCGCGTGGAGCGGCCGGCAGCAAGCACGATGGCGGTGACCATGCCGGCAGACTAGCAGAAGCTATTTCGTTTGCGCAAGTTCGCCGGAAGCCAGCGCTGTCCCGACTTTTGCGAGGAGAACCGGGTTCGCAAAGGCCATGCGACCGGCGGAGGTTTGGAGGACGCTATCGATAACAACTTCGATTTCATGACCCATTTGCCGGCGGCCATGGTTGACAACAATCATCGTCCCGTCGTCGAGGTAGGCGACGGCTTGGTCGGCTTCCCGGCCGTCTTTGACGAGTTTCACGTGGAGCTTTTCGCCCGGCAAGATAACCGGGCGGAGTGCTTTCGCGAGTTCGATGAGGTTGATCGTCTTGACGCGCTGGAGTTCCGCGATGCGGTTGAGATTGTAGTCGTTGGTGATGATTTCGGCGTTGAGCTGTTTGGCCAGTTGCACAAGTTTGGCATCCACTTCTTTGATGCCGAGCACGTCTTCATCGCTGATTTTCACTTCGACATGGGGATTTTTTTGGAGCGCATTGAGAACGTCGAGACCGCGTTTGCCGCGGGCCCGCCGGTTTTCGTCGCCGGCATCCGCGATGTATTGCAGTTCGGCGAGCACGAAGCGGGGAATGACAAAGACGGCCGGGAGAAAGCCGGTGGCGCAGACATCGAGGATCCGGCCGTCAATGATGATGTTCGTGTCGAGCAGGATGAGGCGCTCGGGTTTGTCTTCGCGACGGAAACGGATATACGGGATGACGAGGTTGAACTCGTCGCTGCCGCGCAAGGCGATCATCATGCCGAGATAGGTGAAAACAACGTACATCACGATTTGGGCGATGAGCTTGGGTTGGGCGTCGATGAAACTAAAGAGAACCGAATTGCCAATTAAGTAGCTGATCGTCCAGCCGATGAAAATGCCAAACGTGGCCGAGGATAGGCCGCGCAACGAAAAACCTTTCAGAAACCGGTCGAACATGATCACGGCCCCACCGCCGATCAAGCCGAGGAAGATCGCCACAATGGGATGCTTCTCCCACATGTCGTTGAGCTGGCCAATCGCCCAACTGCCGAGGACGCAGAGGAGGAGGAAAAATATTCTGAGAGCAAAAATTGTCATTGCAAGACCCTCATAAAAGCAGCTTCAAGGCCATGACGATAACTAAACTAGAGTTGCCGGGATTCTCTCAATTCGGCCGCTAATTGGTAGTTTTCGGAGAAACTAAAGGGCGCACATTACTGTGCGCCCTTCATAGTTTCGCAAGCTTACCGGACTTAGCTGGCGCTCGCGGCGAGTTGGTTGAAGACGAGCTTACCGTCGACAACAACGGCTTCGACAGTTTCGCTCGGCTTGATGCTGCCACGGATGATCTCTTCAGCCAGCGGGTCTTGGAGGTATTTCTCAACCGCCCGGCGCAACGGTCGCGCGCCGAATTCAGGATCGTAACCCTTCTCAATCAAGAACTCAGTGGCGGCCGGTGTGAGGATGATTTCCACATCCTTGAATTTCATGCGGCTCTTCACCTTGGCGACTTCGAGCGTAACGATCTTGCTCATATCCGCCCGGTTCAGATTGTGGAAAACAATCAAATCATCGAGCCGGTTCATGAATTCGGGCTTGAACGCGCGTTTGGCCTCTTCCAGCAACTTGCTCTTCATGGCCTCGTACGTGTGCTCGTCTTTCGTCGGCGCGAAGCCGAGACCGCCGGCTTTCTTGATTGTGTCGGCACCGATGTTCGACGTCATGATGATGACGCAATTGCGGAAGTCCACCTTGCGCCCCAACGAATCAGTCAAATGACCGTCTTCGAGGATCTGCAGGAGCATGTTCATGACGTCCGGGTGCGCCTTCTCGATTTCGTCGAAAAGCACGACCGAGTACGGCCGGCGGCGGACTTTCTCCGTCAACTGGCCGCCTTCTTCGTAACCAATGTAGCCGGGCGGCGAGCCGACCAGCCGCGAGACGTTGAACTTTTCCATGTACTCGCTCATGTCGAGTTGGATCAACGCATCTGACTCGCCAAACATAAACTCCGCCAGCGACCGCGCCATCATGGTCTTGCCCACACCGGTCGGCCCGAGGAACACGAACGAACCAATCGGCCGCGACGGGTCCTTGAGATCGGCCCGGCTGCGCCGCATGGCTTTGCTGATCGCGCTGATGGCTTCATCCTGACCGATGACCTGACCGCGTAATTCGTCTTCCATGCGCAGCAATTTCTCGGTGTCCTTTTGCTCCATCCGACTGAGCGGAATTCCGGTCCACTTGGCGACGATGTGCAGGATGTCATCTTCGGTGATGATGATCTCTTTCTCATCCCGCTGTTGCCGCCAATCAGCCATGACTTGTTCGAGTTTCTCACGCGCCTGTTTTTCCTTGTCGCGCAGGCTGGCCGCAAGTTCGAAGTCCTGCGCTTTGATGGCGGCTTCTTTCTCGTTTTTGACTTTCTCGATCTCGACTTCCATGCCCTGAATCTGCGGCGGCCGCGTCAACATCTTGATGCGCGCCCGCGCCCCGGCTTCGTCGACGACATCAATCGCTTTGTCCGGCAAGAATCGGCCCGTGATGTACCGGTCCGATAGTTTGGAAGCGGCAACGAGTGATTCGTCGCTGAATTTGGCTTTGTGGTGATCTTCGTACTTCGGGCGGAGCCCCTTCAAGATCTCGACCGTCTGCTCAACCGAGGGCGGCTCGACGAGCACGATCTGGAACCGCCGTTCGAGCGCAGCGTCTTTCTCGATGTACTTCCGGTATTCATTCATGGTCGTCGCGCCGACAACCTGCAACTCGCCGCGTGACAACGCCGGTTTGATGATGTTGCTGGCGTCCATCGCGCCCTCGGCGCTACCGGCGCCGACGATCGTGTGGAGTTCGTCCACGAACAACAGTACGTTCTTGGAACGTTTGATCTCGTCCATGACGGCTTTGATCCGCTCTTCGAACTGCCCGCGATACTTCGTCCCAGCCACCATCAGCGCGAGGTCGAGAGTGACCACCCGTTTTTCGCGGAGAATCTCGGGGACGTTACCCTTCGCGATTTCCTGTGCGAGTCCTTCGGCAATGGCCGTCTTACCAACACCGGCTTCGCCGAGCAGCACCGGGTTGTTCTTCGTGCGCCGGCAGAGAATCTGAATAACGCGCTCGATTTCGTTCGCCCGGCCGACGACCGGATCGAGTTCGTTTTTCCGCGCCATCTCGGTGAGATCCCGGCCAAACATCCGCAAGGCCGGTGTCTTCACGTCTTTCTTGTTGCCGGCAGCGGCGGGCGGCGCGTCGCCTTCTTCAACGCCACCTTCGCTCGGGGTAAAGTTTGGATCCAATTCCTTGAGGATTTCGTTCCGGCAACGTTCGATGTCGACGTCGAGCGACTTCAAGATTCGCGCGGCGGCACCCTCGCCTTCCCGGAGCAACCCCAAGAGAATGTGCTCGGTGCCGACGTAATTGTGATTCAGTTGCTTGGCTTCCTTCTGCGCGAGCGCGAGAACTTTTTTAACGCGCGGCGTGTAAGGAATGTTGCCCACCATCTTCGTCTCGGGACCGCTGCCGATCTGCTTTTCGACTTCCATTCGGACGGTCTCGAGTTCGAGTCCCATCTTTTGGAGGACGTTCACCGCGACGCCCTGGCCGAGTTTGATCAAGCCGAGCAACATGTGTTCGGTGCCGACGTAGTTGTGGTTAAACCGGTCGGCTTCTTTTCGTGCCAACGCGAGCACTTGTTGCGCGCGCGGGGTGAAGTTTTGCATTTCCATAAGCTGTCCCCCTTAAGCTAACTCGGCCGGCCCTTCTGGGGGCGCGGCGGTTGCGACTGTTGGTTTCGTGACATCTTTCAACCGCTGCCGGATCAAATCCGCGCGAAAGATGTCGCGTTCTTCCGCAGTGAGCTTACGCTCCGCGGCTTTCTGCACGTGCGCGGGCTGGGCCACAATGAACAACTCGTCCACGATCAGCCGGGTCCCCGCCGGGAAAAGTTCTAAATCAACCCCCATACGTAACAAACTTAGCAGATTCAGTGCCTCCTTGGAACTAACGGTGTGGGCGTTGGTCAACACTCCATACGCCCGACCCACCTGATCGTAGGCTAACCGCGGCTTCTTTTCAAGCAGCGTAATCCGCGCATTCTCTTCGTGATCGATGATTTGCAAGATTACCTTATTCAGCCGGTCAATAACGTCCGTTTCCTTCTCGCCGAGCGTCGTCTGATTCGAGACCTGGAAAACATTTCCCAACGCTTCCGTCCCCTCTCCGTATAATCCGCGCACCGCCAGTCCCAATTTGTTCACCGCTTGGACAACTTGGTTAATCTGATCGCTCAACACCATGGCCGGCAAATGCACCATCGCCGACGCCCGCATGCCGGTGCCGACATTCGTCGGACACGCCGTCAGATAACCCAACCGGGGCGAATACGCAAAATCCAGCACCCCTTCCAACTCGGTATCCACCTTATCGATCAACTTAAAAATGCTCTTGAGCTGCAACCCCGACTTGATCGCCTGCATCCGCAAATGATCTTCCTCGTTGATCATCACGCTCAACGTCTCTTTGTCATTAATGACCACGCCGCTCCCGACGTTCTTGGCCGCATGTTCCCGGCTGATCAGGTGGCGCTCCACAAGCACCTGCTTGTCCAGCGCCGCCAGATTATCCATCGAATCACTGAACGAACTCGCCATCTCCGGCAACTGCTCAACCACTGGCCGGATCAACTCCAACAACTTCTGCCGTTCCGCCTTCTTCGCCCAACCGGGAAACGCCACATTCCGCAAATTCCGGGCGAACCGGACCCGGCTCGACATGACAATTTTACTGTTCGGACCTTCCGTCCGAACCCACTCGCTTGGGCTGCTTAATAGTTCGTCAATCTTCATACGGCTGAAATTTTTAACTTCGACTCCAACTCCCGGATCTGGTCGCGAATATGCGCCGCGTCCTCGTACTTCTCCCCGCGCACCGCCTTCTCCAACTCCCCCGCCAAATCCTTAATCTGCTCCGTGATCACCAACGTGTGCGCCGCTTTGCCCGGCACCTTCCCCACATGCCGGTCACTCTTGTGCATCGCCTTCAACAACGGCGCCAACCCCGCCTCAAACGTCCCCCAACACGCACTGCACCCCAGCCGGCCCGTCTTCTTAAAATCCGCCTGCGTGAACCCGCACACCTTGCACTTCAAATCCGCATCGCCGGCAATGTCCTCGCCGGCCCCAAGCCCGATGTGCAAATCCGCCAACGAAAACCCGGTCGTCTCCTGAATGCCCTTCGTCTTCGAACACCCGTCGCACAGATCCACCTTCAACATCTTATTGTCGATGATCTGCGTCAGATGCACCGTCGCTTCATTCTTTTTGCAAATATCGCACTGCATTATATCGGCGTTCCCTCCACGCGAGTCAACTTACGGAACTCCTCGATCAATTGCAACGTGACCGGCCCCGGTTTCCCGGCCCCAATGATCCGCGCATCCAACGACGCCACCGGCACAATCTCCGCCGCCGTGCCCGTCAAGAAACACTCATCCGCTGTCATCACATCATACCGGGTCAGGTTCGGCTCGCTCACCGGGATCCCCAACTTCCCGGCCAACTCCATGACCGCCGCCCGCGTGATCCCGTTCAACGACCCCGCACTCGCCGGCGGCGTCTCCAACTTCCCGCCGCGAATGATAAACACATTATCGCCCGAGCATTCCGCGACAAAGCCCGAGTCATTCAACATCAACGCCTCGACCGTCCCGGCATTGATCGCCTCGATCTTCGCCATGATGTTGTTCAAATAATTCAACGACTTCACCGCCGGACTGAACGCCGCCGGATTCGTCCGAATCGTCGCCGCCGTGATCAACTTCAACCCGTTCCGGTAAACCTCCTCCGGATAAAGCTCGATCGTCGCCGCAATGATAAACACCGTCGGACTCTTGCACTTAAACGGCGACAAGCCCAGGTAGCCGACGCCCCGCGTCACGACCAACCGGATATATCCATCCTTAATTCCATTGAGCCGGCAAGTCTCCCGGCAAGCTTCCGTCAGCGCCACCTTCGACATCGGCACCTGCAACATGATCGCCTTGCCGGACGCGAACAGCCGGTCGAGATGCTGCTCCAACCGGAATATTTTCCCGCCGTACACACGAATCCCCTCGAAGATTCCGTCGCCGTACAACAACCCATGATCGAAGACCGACACCTTCGCGTCGGCTTCTTCGACATATTTTCCATCCAAAAAGATTTTCATTCGTGAAGGTATTTACAGCAGAGACCGGTAGCCTGCAACCAAAAGAAAGCCCGGCCTGAGTTCTCAGCGCTTGGCGTTTTCGCGTTTGTAGTACCGGCTGAGCCGGCGAATCCGGTGGACTTGGTGCGCGACCACCCAACCGAGCACGAGCAGCAACGCAATCAAAACCAAATGCCAGTGCGGCGACGGCATCGGGAGATCATGCAAATACCCGTCGGCGACAATCACCGCGTAGCCCACCGCCGATGTGCCGGTCACCAGCCAGACGAGCCGCTCACGAAACCACAATCCCGCTCCCGCAATCGCCACGGCGTAACCAGTCACGAGCGCGCTGTTCACCGCGCCCAAGATGCGCAGCAACATCGTCAGCAAAATCACGTCGATGGCTGCCCAAGCCCACCGGGCCGATTCAGCCCAGCGTTCTTTGCCGAGACACCACTGACAGAACACCGACGCGGCACTCCACAAAGCCAGCGTGATGAGGATTTGTTGGTGCTGGACAACCGGTTCACCGGCGAAATGAAAATTGAGTTCAGCGATCATGAAGCACGCGGCGAAACCGGCCAGCCGCGAGACGAGGGCCGGTTGCCGGCGGGCCCAACTTTTTAACGAATGAAACAAACCACCCGGCCGCGCTTCAACGGCTTCGCCGCGGAGATACCGGTCCAGATCGTCGGCTAACGCGGCGGCAGACCGATACCGGTCATCGGGGTGCCGCTCCAGGCAATGCAGGCAGATCGTCTCCAACTCCGCCGGGATGAGCGGTCGGAGCGAGCGCGGCCGCGGCGGTTCGCCTTCCATCACCTGCACCAACGTGTCCATGGTCGTACCGGCGCCGAAGGGCGGCTGGTTCGTCAACAGATGAAACAACACCGCGCCGAGTCCATACACATCCGTCCGTGGGCCGATGAATGCCGCGACTCCGCCCGCTTGCTCGGGCGCCATATAATTCGGTGTCCCGGCAATCCCGATGCGTTTGTCCAAATCCGTCTCGCGTTCCAACATCATCGCCAACCCAAAATCCGTGACGAACGGCTGCTCCTGTTTATCGAGTAGGATGTTCGACGGTTTCAGGTCACGGTGCAAAATGCCTTGGGCGTGGAGATGTTCAACCGCCCGCGCGACCTTGCTGATCAACTCCGCAATTTCCTCAAACTCCCATTGTCGACTCTGCATCGCGTCAGCCAAACTGCGACCGGCGATGTACTCCATCGCAAAGTAATGACTCCCCCGCACCTCCCCGGCTTCGTAGATGTGAACGCAATTCGGATGCTGCAACTTGGCCGCCGCGCGGGCCTCCGCTCGGAACCGCTCGACCTGTTGTGGCGAGGCGATGCGCGCGGTCAAAATCACCTTGATCGCAACGAGCCGGTCGAGGTCTTTCTGGCGCGCTTTGTAAACCACCCCCATCGCGCCCCGCCCCAATTCCTCCAGCAACTCGTAGTCCCCAAAGTCAGATTGCGACTGAACCCCAACCGTGACCGGACTTGTATTGTCGATAATTGTTCTGGCTGGTTGACCCGGTGTGTTCACGCGGGCTGATTCTATCGGCAGCTCGTCTGGCTGTTCAAGCTGCGATCTTTCCGCCCACAATCTCCAACACGCGCTCGCCGCGCTTGGCGACGTGTTGATCGTGCGTCACCATCACCAATGTCGCGCCGGTCTCGGCGCGCATCTTCCAGAGCAAATCCAAGATCGATTCGCTCGTCTTGTCGTCGAGATTGCCGGTCGGTTCATCGGCCAGCAGCAACGTCGGCTTGTTCATCAATGCCCGTGCGATAGCCACGCGTTGTTGTTCACCACCGCTTAACTCGGCTGGCCGGTGTTCGAGTCGTTCGCCCAACCCAACTGCCTTGAGCAATTCCCGGCCGCGCTCCACCTCGCGCCGACCGGCAACCATCGCCGGCACGCAGACATTTTCGAGCGCGTCGAGTTCCGGTAAGAGATTGTACGATTGAAAAACAAATCCGACCCGTTCGTTGCGCCACCGCGTCCGATCCATATCGGCCAACGACTTGCCGGCAAACTGCACCGTGCCAGCCGTTGGCTTATCGAGTCCACCGAGCAGATGCAGCAACGTGCTCTTGCCGGCACCAGAGGCACCGACGATGACGAGAACTTCGCCGGGCTTCACATCGAGATTCACGCCGTTGAGTACCGCGACTTCGTGTTTGCCAAGCCGGTAAATCTTGCGGAGATCCCGAGCGGAGAGAATCGGCTCACTCATGTCGGAGCGCCTCCACTGGTTCCAAAAAGGCCGCCCACAACGCCGGCAACAGGCCTCCCAATGTGGCGATAATTTGTGCGGACACCGCAATGGTCACGAGATCGCGCGTGGTCAGGTACGTCGGAATCTTCGTGAGGTTGTAAATTTCACGCGGGAACAGATCGAGATGAAGCACGTCGGCGAGGAAGCGCCGGATTTGTTCGATGTGGTCAATCGTCAGCAGGCCAAGAACGAGCCCCATTGCGACACCGATGAGGCCGACGATGAAACCTTGAAAGAGAAATAATCGAGCGATGCGAAACGGCGTCGCGCCCATCGCTTTCAACACGCCGATCTCATTGGTCTTTTGGGCCGCAACGGTAATGAGCGTGCCCATGACACAGAATGCCGCGACGACGATGACGAGGCTGAGAATGAGGAACATCGCAGTCTTCTCGACTTGAATCGCGCCGAGCAGTTTTTCGTTCATGTCCATCCATGTCTGGGCCCGCAATGGTGCCGGCAAGCTCTGCCGGAGCGCCGCGGCAACCTCGTGCGAACCCATGAATGGATCGTCGGTGATGGCTTCGACGCCATGAATCGCGCCGTTGAGGTTGTAGAGTTCTTGCGCGGTTTCCAACGAGGTGAAGATGAGACCGATGTCGTACTCGTACATGCCCGACGAGAAGATGCCGGTCACGGTGAGTTCCATCGGCAGGTAAACTTCCTCGCCCTTTTTCTCGATGTTGCGTGGTGAGTAGACGGTGATTTTGTCGCCGAGGAAAATGCCGTACTGCTGCGCGAGCTCCTGACCGATGACAACCTTCTCGCCGGCCACATCGAGTTTACCTTCCTTGATGTAGGAGGCCAACCGGCTGACTTTGACCTCGCGAACCGGGTCGATGCCTTTCAGGTACGGGGTGGCGACGTGCTTCTGAAACTCGACAAGCACCAAGCCCATGGCGAACGGCGCGACGGCTTTCACGCGCGGGGTGTGCAAAACGACATCGAGGATTTCGTCACCATTCTGAATCAGGCCGCCGGTCACGGTCACATGCGCGTGCATGCTCATGAGTTTGTCGCGGAGTTCCCGGTCGAACCCGCTCATCACGGCGATGACAACGATGAGCACCCAGACGCCGAGGGTCACACCGAGCAACGAGATCAACGTGATCGCAGAAACAAACGAGCGTTTCGGTTTGAGATACCGGAGTCCGAGAAAGAGTTCAAACGGCAAGCGCGTCATGATTGCGGGCGCAATAATGGGAACAGGATCACGTCCCGGATACTCTCCGCGCCGGTCAACATCATCACGAGCCGGTCGATGCCCATGCCCATCCCGCCGGCAGGCGGCATGCCGTGTTCGAGGGCGGTGAGGAAATCTTCGTCGAGATGTTCAGCGTGACCGGCGGCTTGAGCGAGGAGTCGGGCGCGCTGGACGACCGGGTCGTTCAACTCCGAATACGCCGGCGCGATCTCCTGGCCGTTGATGATGAGTTCAAAGACGTCCACGATGCCGGCATCCTGTTTGTTTGGCTTCGCGAGCACGACCAACTCCGCCGGCAAGTGTGTGACAAAGGTCGGATTGATCAACGTCGGCTCGATCGTCTTTTCGAAGATGGCGTTGGTGACTTCGTAGTCGGGCGCGTCGGGCGGGAAGTCCACACCCATCTGGGTCGCGAGCTGTTTGCGTTCGGCGGGCGTAAGCGTGAACCAGTCTTTGCCGATGCGTTCCTCGACAATCTCCCGGTACGTGATGCGGCGCCACGGCGGCGCGAGATCGATCTCCGTGCCGTCGTACCGCTTCACGGTCAACTCGTCGAAGATGTTCTCCGCAATCGTCACGATCATGCCCTGCACGAGGTCCATCATCGTCTCAAAATCGCCGTAGGCTTGGTAGACTTCGAGCATCGTGAACTCGGGATTATGCCGGCGCGAAATGCCTTCGTTGCGGAAATTGCGATTGATCTCGTATACTTTCTCGAAGCCACCAACGAGCAGGCGCTTCAGGTAAAGCTCCGGTGCGACGCGCAGAAACAGATCGAGGTCGAGCGCGTTGTGGTGCGTCTTAAACGGCTCCGCCGCCGCGCCGCCGGCCAGCGGCTGCATCATCGGTGTCTCGACTTCGACAAACCCGCGCCCATCGAGAAACTTCCGAATCTCCGACACGATCTTGCTGCGCAACAGAAATGTCTCGCGCGACTTCTCGTTCAACCACAAATCGAGGTAGCGCTGCCGGAGCCGCGTTTCGGTGTCCTTGAGGCCGAAATGCTCCTTCGGCAACGGCTGGATGGCTTTGCTGAGAATCGTCCAAGTCTCCACGCGCACCGTCAACTCCCCGGCATGGGTCACGAACAACTTCCCGGTCACCCCAATGATGTCGCCAAGATCGACGAAGTGCTTGAACATCTCGAACTGCTCGTCGCTGAGCACTTTTTTCTGGATGTAAAGTTGGATACGCCCGCTCGAGTCCTTGAGGTCGGCGAACATGCTCTTCCCCATGTCGCGATGGCTCATCAACCGTCCGGCCAGCCGCACGTCGCGTTCCGGCGTTGGCGTCGCGCGCGCGACGGCGATGGTTTCGTTGATCTCATACCGGCCACCGTACGGATCAATCCCCTTTTCCAAAAGCTTCGCGCGTTTCTCGAGCCGCGCCTGAATCTGATCGTTGCCTTCCATGCCCGGCAAGATAGCGAGTCAAAGCCCGATGAGCAACGCCGAAGTCAGGATGAAGGGGAAGTTGTAGCCGCGCTTCTGCGAAGCGCGTGCCGCTCAATCAATGAAGAAAATCGGCGCTTCACAGAAGTGCGGTTACAAACGGGCGTGTATGGTAATTCGTAGAACGAGCTTCCAGCTCGTTCCGTGTGCTGTTGATCCTCAGGAAACGATCTGGAAACTCGTTCGGTCATCATTGGTCATTGGGGTCAACTCTTGAGGGCGTGTTGCTCAAATCAAAATCCGTCGAATCTGGTGTAGCGACGCTTCTGCGAAGCGTCGAATTCCTTCAGCAAATCAACGATCCGCGCTTCGCAGAAGCGCGGCTACTACCGGGAAAAGCATTTGGGCAACACGCCCTCAAGAGTTGACCCCAATGACACCCCAATGAGCAGCGCAAGCGGAATGAAAACCGAGTGGCACGGGCGAAGCGGCAACTGTGAATGAGAGGGCGCTTCTGTGGGAAAACTCAGTCCGGTACCGATGTTGTCGCCGTCCGAGAAGTCACATTCACTTCCCGACGTCACAGCCGTTTGGCTGAAAAATTGCGGATCCAGCCCATGGAGTCATGGCCCCAACCAACACCGATTCCGCCGTGGTCCAGCGTCTGGCCTCCGACACACTCGCGCATCTTCTCGTCCCGCAGATCCACGACTTTCTCGCCGTCAACCCAAATCTGGATGCGCATCCCGGCCACCTCAATCCGGATTTTGTTCCCGGCTTTCGGGTCGTGTTTCAGTCCCTTGCCTTCCGCCAGACTTCGACTGCCATCGCTCGTCGGATTGCTATAGCCACTAGGCGTTGGGCAATAGAGGTTGTAGGCGCAGGTAAGACTCCAATTGCCATCGCCGGTAAAAGCCAGATTGTACATGCTCCCCCCGCGCTCGTTCCAGCTCTCCTTCGCGCTGGCAACATGGAACATGATGAACCCGCCGCGATAGTCCAGCGGCAGTCCGTGCGGATTTAACGCCGGATCCACGCCGCGCATGCCGTACTCGAACTCCACGCTGTAATCCTTCCAATCCGGGCTGCCAATGTTGGTCATGAGCGCCGGCCCGCGTCCGTTGCCGCCATGGCCGTAGTTGAACCCCGGCCGCACCTTGGGCAACGAGACCAGCTTGTCCCCCTGCACCTCAAACAGGGTCCGCCACGGCGTCCAGTTCACGCCGCCGAAGGCCAAAGCTCCGTCGCCCGCCGGCAGTGCCCGCCCCCCCAACATTACGCGAATGTTTCTGATGTGCTCGATGCTGACCGAAACCTTTCCGAATACCGTCGCAAGCTTGATCGGCCCGAGACTGACGACGCCCTTCAGTTTGTCGCCATTTTGAAGGTCAAGGGATGCCGTTTCGTGATCTTCTCCCATTTTGATGGTCAGAAGCCGATTCAGCGGGACATCCATATTGGCGTAAGGGGTCTGGACGGACACCGCTTCGATGCTGGGGACGCCGATAAGGCGCGAGCCGTCAATTAAGTCCAATTCAAGCCGCAGCGGTTGTTCGGCTTGATCCTGTTCAGCGTGGGCTGGACCGACCAGCGCGATCGTCACGAAAACCAGAATGCAGAAAGTGATTTGTTTCATCATGAGGAGAATGCGTGTAATCCGAAAATCAAACGGGGCGCGGGCAGTAATGAGCTGAGTTGTGAGTTTCATAATAGTCTATTTCCTTTCAACTTCATCAGACACCATTTTACGGAAGGCATGGTCAGAATACGGTAAGAGTTTTGTAAAATCTTTGTCAGATGTTGTGAAACTGTGCTGAGTCGGTGACCTGATAACGGAACTAAGTACTACGGCCAAGATGAATCGAAGGGGTTGTCGTGTAGTTTTCAAAACAGGAATAGTTTGGAGTTAGCAAAACAGGACACTTTTTATTTGGGACGGTTGGTAAACAGTAGTTTGGGTTTGGTGCCGACTTCGGGTGGCGCGGCCAGCACGGAGTGATGGCCGGTGGGGTGGAGACATAAAAAAACTTTGCTGCCAGCGGGTTGTTCGATCCGGAGCCGTTGCGTCCCGATGGGGACGCGCCCATCGACGCCGATCTTGAGGGTCGTGCGGACGCTCCACACGTAGTCCCACCACGGACACTGCGGCACCGGCCGCAGCACGGAGCGATTTTCTTTGGCGGCCTGCCGCCACGCTTGCTGCGGGGTCTGCCGGAGTTCCCGATGGATTTCGTGGGCATTGTGGTGCGCACGAAGCGCGTCGAGGTGGGTGTTGGCGACAGCCAAATCGGTGATCTTTTCGCTCGCGAAGTCGGCCGGGAGTCGGCCTTGCCAGTACTGATGTTCGCGTTCGACTATACCTTTGGCTTGGGGTGTGGGGGCGTAGCGCTAGCTGATGTCGTAGAACTTGAGCTCCAACCCAATTGCGTCAGGGCGGCGGAATCGTGGGTGAAAAAGAGGCTGTGGTAATCAACACAGAGTTGCAAGGGTCGGCCGTGGGCCCGAAAAGCCGGCGGGAGGAAGGCGAAGTAGGCGAGGAGGAGTTCGCGTTCGTAAAGTTGGGAGCCTGTGAAGACCCGGCTGCAATCATCCAGCATGTTCAGCATCGGAAAGGGGTTTGGCGCGTGGGCAAACCAGCGATGCGGTGAGGCATCGATTTGCCAGAGTTCGCCGATCCGGCGCGCTGCCAGCGGCGCACCGGGGCCAGCACGCGCGGCACGGGGCCCGCGTGCGCCAGTTGGTGCGCGAGGGCCCAGCGGCGGACTTGGGATCGGTCGAGCTTGAAGTGCTGCAGCCGGAAGACCTCGGACGCCGCGAAACTGTATGGACACGGCGGCACACACCGCAGCCGCTTGGTCAGTAAGTCCACGACGGGTTGTGGCCAGGGCGGCGTATGGTTGCCGCCCGACCCGCCAGGCGCTGGTGCGTGCGGGCGTGCAGGTAAGCCGTGACCAGTGCGTAGAGCCGACGGCGGGACAAACCGAGTTGGGCGGCGGACTCGACGTCAGTCAGCGTGCGTTGTCGAAACGAGTCGAGAATGTGACGAATGAAGGCGGGCGGTGGAGGGATAACTGTGGCTACCGGTGTTGTGTCCTGTTTTGCTAACTCCGGAACTTGTCCTGTTTTGCTCGCACCGCGACAAGGCGGATGATTTGCTTTGCATCCCCATGTTGAACCAAAATCGCCACCCAACCGGAAGAAAAATAAGTACCTACGCCCGGCTTACTTACAAACGTTTCCCCGCTCACCCTCAAATGCAATCACCGTAGGGGGTAGACCCAGCCGAACGTCTCCTACGCGCACCAAATGAAAAGGCAACCTCAGGGCGAGGTTGCCTTTTCGACTACGATTGAATCCCAGTCTTACTTCACGTTCTGCGAGACCAGCTTGGTCATCTCGAACATGCTAACCTTTTTCTTACCGCCGAACACTGCAGTGAGCGCGGCGTCTGCATTGATCTGGGTGCGGACTTTCTTGTCCTGCAAACCATTCTTCTTGATGTACACCCACAGCTTCTTGGTGAGCTCGGTGCGGGGGAGCGGTTTGTTGCCGACAACCAAAGCGAGTTTCGCGTTGGGTTGGACGGGTTTCATGAATGCGGCACTGGGTTTACGTTTTGCGGCTTTAGCTTTTGCGGCCATGGTCGGATCTCCTCGTTGGTTAATAGACTGTGAAATTCTTTACAGCGTTACCTCGGTAATTGCAGCAAAAATCTTCAACCAGCCGGAAACTGTCTTACCAAATTCCGCGCTCTTGCCGGATTGCCGACGAGTTGCATCGCTGGCGGAGACAATGTATATAGTCGCCCGCGAAACGTGAGACCGCTTCTGAAACGATTCTTGGCGATTGCTGGACTGACGCTGCTGGAGGCATTGCGTCAGCCCATTCTGCTGTTGTTGACCACCACGTGCGTGCTGTTCATCGCGCTGCTGCCGGTGTTGTTGATGCACACGATGGGTGAATCGGAAAAACTTGTGCAGGACAGCGCGCTGGCGAGCCATTTCATCGGCGGGCTGTTGCTCGGCGGGTATGCGGCGAGCGCGGCGTTGGGGCGCGAACTCCGACGCGGCACGCTGGCGACGGTGTTGAGCAAGCCGGTCAACCGCGAGCTATTCTTTGTCGCCAAATTTACCGGCGTGGTCGGGGTGCTGGGATTGTTCTCCGTCGCCACCGGGATCGCGACCCTCTTGAGCGCGCGGATGGCCAACGACACCTACGGCGCGGCCTGGGATAACATCGGCCCAGTCGTGGGCGCGCTGTTTCTGGCGTACATCGTGGCCGGCATCCTCAATTATTATCAGCAACGACCGTTTGTCTCGACGGCGTTCGGGTTGCTGGTCGGCCTGCTAATCGTGGTGTTTGCGTACACCGTGGCGCGCGGTGGCGTGCCGTGGCCGATATTGCCGGCGAGTATTCTTGTTTCCTTGGCGACACTGGTGTTGGCCGGCGTGGCGCTGGCGTTGATCACGCGGCTGGAACTGGTGCCGACATTGGCGGTGTGTACGGTGGTGTTGCTGGCCGGATTGATGAGCGATTATCTGCTGGGACGAATTGCCGGGACTAATCCGCTGGCGGCCATCGCTTATTATGTATTGCCGAACTGGCAACACTTTTGGGTAGCCGATGGTCTAATGGGAGTTAACGGGAAGATCCCGTGGGTGTATGTCCGGCAAGTCGCGGGCTACAGTATCTTTTATTTGCTTGGCGTCCTAAGTTTGGGCATGCTCTCATTCCGTAACGTCGAAACTAAAGCCTGATGGATAAACGGACCGAACGTACCGCGCTGTTGGCCGGGTTGCTCGCCGCGGTTTGGTTGATTGTGAACTTCGCCTTGTCGCGAGTCACACAACTGCGGGTGCTTGCCGCCCTCCTGCCCTTCCTCGCCATCGCGCTGGTAATTTCGCTCGTCGTCTACATTCGCGAACGCCTCATCCGCCGCGCCGCTGAAGAAAAACAGGCGGCCGCCAGCGCCGCCCGCGAACGCGTCAGCGGTTCGATCTTCGACGAGGCGGCCGGCGCCGAACCCTATTCCTTCCGCTCGACGCAAACCGCGCTCGAACGTTTCGTCGTCCCGGTCATTGCGTTGTTACTGGCCGGCGGCATTGGCTATTGGATTCTGGTGCTGTACCGGGAGTTGACCGGCCCTGCCGGCCAACGCCTCCTCGCGCTGGCATTTCTGGGCGGCCAAGCGTTCACAACCTTTCTCCTGAGCCGGTATCTACTTGGTTACAGTCGGCAAGCCCGGTTGCTCCGCGGCCCCGGCATCGCGCTCGGCGTGACCTGCTTTGCTTCCGTGCTCGCCGGTATCGCGACGCTCGTTAGCGAACTGGCTTACCCGCGCGCCGATGCGATCGCCGCTAAACTTCTCTTGGCGGTTCTTGGCGTCTTGGCGGTTGAGCTTGTCGTTAATTTCATCGCGAACCTTTACCGGCCGCGGCGCAAAGGCGACGAGCTGTGCCGGTCGTACGAAAGCCGGCTCGGCGGACTGATCACCGAACCTGGCTCGTGGGCGAGGAATGTGGCCGGCTCGCTCGACTATCAGTTTGGTTTCAAAGTGTCCGATTCATGGCTGTACCGGTTTCTCGAAGACGCGCTGTTGCCGCTGATCATTTTCCAACTCATCGCGCTCTACCTGCTCTCGTGCCTTGTCTTTCTCGCGCCGGACGAAAAGGCCATCCTCGAACATTTCGGCAAACCGGTGGCGGAACTCGATAGCGGTTTCCATCTGAAAATGCCGTGGCCGTTCGCGACAATCCGCCGGTTCCCCGTCAAACGCATTCTCAGCCTCCGCATCGGCCAGACGCAAGCCGGCGGGCAAGAGCCGCCAGTCATTCAATGGAACGTCCCGCATGCCCAGGGCGAAGAACAATTCCTCGTCGCCGCCCCGCGCCTCGGTGAGGGCGCGGTACCGGTCAATCTCGTGGCGTTCAACGTGCCGGTCGAATACCAGATCACCAATATCTATGCGTTCGCCTACCACTACGCCGACTCGGCGCGGCTACTCGACCAGATCGCGCACCGGATTTTGACGCAGGAAGCGGCCACGCGCGACCTCTTCGATTTGATGGGCGAAGGCCAGACTCGCGTCGCCAATTCACTGTGGCAGCGCATTCAAGCCGAAGCTGATCACCGGCAACTCGGCATCCAGATCGTCTTCGTCGGCTTGCAAGGCGTCCATCCGCCGACGCAAGTGGCGGAAGCTTTCCAGTCCGTGATTGGCGCGCTCGAATTGAAAGAAGCCAGCATCCTGCTCGCCCGCGCCACCGCCGGCAAGACGGTGACGTTGGCCGAAGCGGATGGCGCGAAAGCCACGTACGACGCGCAGGCATACCGGGCGCAGCGGACGGAGATTTCCGCGGCCGAAGCCGACCGGTTTCTGACGCAAGTCGAGACGCAAAAGAAATCGCCGCACGTGTTCCGCGCGAATCTGTATCTGACGGCGCTGGCCAATTCGTTGGAAGGCGCGCGCAAGTTCATCGTCCCGGCCGGGCTGGGAAGCGAAGTCCTGCAATTGAATTTCGAAGACAAGCTGCGACCGGAGTTGTTCGACCTCGGCCCGCAGCCAGCGAAGAAGAAGGAGTAACGAATGAAACGAAACGGATTACTACTGACAGTCGGCTTGCTCGTGGCCGCGCTGTTTGTGTTGCTGCAAGTGTTGTTCACGGTGCGCGAAGGCGAGGCGGTCGTCGTCACCACGTTCGGTAAACCCGAACGCGCCATCAGCGCTGCCGGCCTCTATACCCGCTGGCCGTGGCCGGTGCAGCGCGTCTACCGGTTCGACAACCGGATCCACACCCTCGACGGTGCGTTCGAAGAAACGCTCACGCGCGACGGCAAGAATCTGCTCGCCGCCGTTTATGCCGGCTGGCGCATTCAGTCCCCGATCAAATTCCTGGAACGTATCGGCACCGTCGAACAAGCCGAGCGCAATCTTGACGGACTGTTGCGGAGCCAGAAGAACGCCGTGCTCGGCCAGTTCCCCTTCTCCAGTTTGATTAACACCGATCCACAGGCGGTGAAGTTTACCGAGATCGAGCAGCAGATGTTGACCGCCGTTCAACCCGAAGCCCTCTCCCGGTACGGCATCGAAGTGCAATTCGTCGGCATCCGCAAGATTGGGTTGCCGGAGTCGATCACGGAAAAAGTGTTTGCCCGGATGCGCGCCGAACGCGACGAGATCGCCGAGCGCTACCGGTCGGAAGGTGAAGGCGAAGCGATCAAGATTCGCGCGGAAGCCGACAGCCAACGCAGCCAACTGCTCGCGTCCGCCGAAGCCGCCAGCAAACGCATCCGCGCCGAGGGCGACGCGAAAGCGGCGGAGTCGTATCAGGTTTTCGAGAAGAACCCCGAGCTGGCGATGTTCCTGCGCAAACTCGAAGTGCTGGAGCTGACGTTGAAAAAGAAATCGACGGTTGTACTGAGCACCGAGACCGAGCCGTTTGATTTACTGCAAGGCGACAAAGCATTGCCCAAGAAATAATGGCCAATCATCCAACAACTCCCGATACCGGCCACGAGGCGCTGAGCGGCGCGCTGACGGTGAGCTTCCGGCTCTTGCGCTGGGCGATGAGCTTGGTCGTTGTCGCGTATTTATTTTCCGGCGTGTTCATCGTTGGCCAACACGAACGCGCTTACGTGCTCGTGTTCGGTAAGATTGATGGCCTCGCTGCCGACCGGCTCAAAGGCCCGGGCTTGCATTGGACGTGGCCGCGGCCGGTCGCCGAAGTCGTGCGGATTCCGACCGAACGCGTTCAGGCGATTAATTCCGCGACGTTCTGGTTGCGCGAGGAGAAAGTGACGCCGGAGAATCCCGGCCCCGGCGCCCTCCGCCCCGGTGTGGATGGTTACACGCTGACCGGCGACGCGAACATCATTCATTCCCGGTGGGCCGTGCGGTTTACCGTGGTGGATCTCGAGACGTACAGCTTCCGATTCAACCAACCGGAAGCCTTGCTCCAACGCGAGCTGGATCATGCCGTCGTCAAGTGCACTGCGCGGCTGCCGGTCGATCGCGCGTTGCGCACCGATGTCGAAGCCTTGCGCGCTGCCGTTGAATCCGAAGTTCGCCAGCGCACCGAAACATTCGGCGTCCGAATCGAACGCGTGGATGTGTTGGCGATTGCGCCCCCGAAACAAGTTGCCGCCGCCTTCGCCGCCGTCACGGAATCCGAACAGGAACGCAGCACGAAGATCAGCGCCGCCCGCAAAATAGCCACCACCACCCGCAACGAAGCCGCCGGCGAAGCCGCTCGCATCAAGTCCGAAGGCGAAACCTACAAACGCCAAGTCGTCGCTGAAGTCGGCGCCAGCGCGGATTATTTCACGGCCGTGTACGCGCAATACCAAAAGAACCCCGACATCATGGCGCGAACGCTGTGGCAAGATTCACTGCGCCGCGCGCTGGCCGGGGTCGACCAGAAATTCCTGCTCCACAAAAACGGCAAAGACCGGCAAGAACTCCGTCTCTTACTCAACCCCGAACCGCAGCCGATTGTTCCGCACCAGTAACCATGCAAACCAAAAGCCACGTTCACGACGGCGCCTGTTGCGACCACGAAGTCGCGCCGCGGCTGTTCCTGTGGATTTGCATCGGCACCGCGTTCGTGGTGAATGCGTATCTCGCCGACTGGCTCTACCGGTTCAACGCGCCCGTCGGTGAAGTCAGCGCCGCCATCGGTGCGATCATCTTGATGTCGCCGATTCTGCAGACCGCGTGGCGCGACATCCGCCGCGGCGAACTGCGCATGAACGAACTCGTCGCGCTCGCCGTGCTGGCCGCGTTTGTCCAAGGCGACTTCCGCACTGCCGGCGTGGTTGCGTTCTTCATGCTGATTTCCGTCGTCATCGAAACCCGCACCGCCGAAGGCGCACACGCCGCCATCGAAGGCCTCATCCGGCTCACCCCGACGAACGCCTGCCGGTTGCTCGCCAAAGGCGGTGAGGAAACCGTCGCGGCGGATCAACTGCATACCGGCGATCGCATCCGTGTCGTCCCGGGCGACAACGTTCCCGCCGATGGCAAGATTCTTACCGGCCGCACGACGCTGAACGAATCCACGATTACCGGCGAATCGCTCCCGCGCGACAAAGGCCCAGCGGACGACGTCTTCGCGGGTACCCAGAATCTGACCGGCGCGATTGAAGTTACCGTGATGCGCGTCGGCGCCGACACAACCATCGGCCGCGTTCGAGAACTCATTCTGGCCGCCGAGAAAACCCGGTTGCCGATCATGCGGATCATCGACCGGTATATTACCTACTACACACCGGCGGTGTTGATGATTGCCGGACTGGTGTGGTTTTTCACGAACGACTGGAATCGCGTCATCGCCCTGCTCGTGACCGCCTGCCCGTGCGCGCTCATCCTCGCGACGCCCAGCGCGATGGTCGCCGCGTTGTCAGCGGCCGCCCGGCTCGGCATTCTTGTCAAAGATGTGACCGACCTCGAAGGCGCGGCGCGGTTGACCGCATTCGTCTTCGACAAGACCGGTACGCTTACAACCGGCCAGCTTGGCGTCACCCGGCTTGCGCCGTGCGATGGCGTGAAGCCTAGCGACTTACTTTTCGCCGCCGGCAGCGCCGAGCGCTTTAGCAAACATCCGGCCGCAATCGCGCTCGTCGCTCTGGCCAAAGAAGCCAACGTGCCTTTGACTGAACCGCAGAATTTCCGTGAAGAACCCGGTCAAGGCGTCATTGCAAACGTAACCGGCGGCCAAGTTGTTTCCGGTCGCGCCTCATGGCTAAAAGCCAACGGTGTCACGGTGGACGATGTCGACTCCGAAGGTTCGAGTGTCATTTTTGTCGCGCAGAACGGCCGGTATCTCGGCTGGGTCGGCTTGCAAGATCAAGTCCGCCCGGAGGCCGCAGCTGCGCTGAAAGACTTAGGCGAACTCGGCATCAAACGCATTGCGATGGTGACCGGCGACCGCACTTCGGTTGCAACGCGTGTCGCGAAAGAAATCGGCTGCCCGGAATTCAAAGCCGAATGCCTGCCACAACAAAAAGTCGAATTCGTCAACGCCGTGAAAATTGACGGCTATCAAGTCGCAGTCGTCGGCGACGGCGTGAACGATGCGCCGGCCTTGGCCGCGGGTGATACCGGCATTGCGATGGGCGCGGCCGGCAGCGATGTTGCGATTCACAGCGCGACAATCGCCCTGATGAGCAATGATCTGCGCCGGCTGCCGTTTCTCGTGCGTCTTTCGCGCGGCGCCCGCTCGGTGATTTACCAAAACCTCAGCGTCGGCGCCCTGTTTATTGTCCTCGGCCTGACGCTGGCCGGGCTTGGGCAATTGAATCCGATCGTCGCGGCCATTCTGCATAATGTTGGTTCGCTGATCGTGGTGTTCAACAGCGCGCGCTTGATTCGGACCGGCGAAGACCTCCATGAGTGAGCCAATCATCGAAGTCGTCGGACTGCAGAAAGTCTTCCGCGATTTCTGGCGGCGGCCCAAAGTTAAAGCCGTCAACGACGTTTCATTCACGGTCAAGCGCGGCGAAGTCTTCGGCTTGCTCGGACCGAACGGGTCCGGCAAGAGCACGACGCTAAAGATGATTCTCGGGCTGCTTTATCCGACCAGCGGCCAAGTGCGCGTTCTGGGCCGGTCGCCGCGCGATGTGAAGACGAAGGCGCGGATCGGCTACTTGCCGGAGGAATCGTATAGCTACCCCTACCTCACTTCTCAGGAGACGCTGACGTTTTACGGGATGCTGTTTGATTTGCCAGCGGGTGAACGCCGGGTGCGCACCGAGCAGTTGCTCGACATGATCGGCCTCCGCCACGCGCGCCGCCGGCAAGTCGGCGAATTCTCCAAGGGCATGGCGCGGCGGATTGGGTTGGCGCAGGCGCTCATCAACGATCCTGATCTCGTCATTCTCGATGAACCAACCTCCGGCCTTGATCCGATCGGTTGCCGGCAGGTGAAGGATTTGATCCGGGCGCTGGCGGCTCGCGGCAAGACGGTCTTGCTGTCGTCCCACCTGTTGTCGGATGTCGAGGACGTGTGCGACCGGGTCATCATTCTCTATAATGGCAAAGTGCAGGCGCTCGGCACGATCAACGAATTGCTGGAGCAAAAGACGCAGTACCGGCTGACGATGCCGGAAGTTTCCGCCGCCGGCATGGAGCGTATTCTGGCCGCGGTCCGCGCCGAACTCGGCAACGAACCTACCGTGGATCATCCGCGGCGCGATCTGGAACAGTTTTTCCTCGAAGTCGTCGAGAAAGCTCGGCAATCCACCACCGAAGCCAGCGGGGTCGGGCCGGCATCGGGTGTTGCCAAATATCTGGCCGGGGATGAAGCGCTGCAACACTTGGTCGCTCAACCCGCGGCGCCGGTACCGCTCACCGCCGAGCAGAAACAGGCGGCGGACGAAAAGTTGCGCAAGCTCGTCGAGCCGTCGAAGTAGTCGATGAGTAAAGTTCTCGCCATTGCCGGCATTGCCATTCGCAACGCGATTCGGTCGCGCGTGGTGGTTGTGTTGCTGGGGCTGTTGCTGGTCGCAATCATCGCTCTCCCGCTGACCATCAAAGGCGACGGTACCGTGGGCGGCACCGTGCAGGTGTTGCTGCGGTACACGCTCGGCGCGGTCACCCTCATTCTCTCCATCGCGACGCTCTGGGCCGGGTGCGCGGCGATTTCCACGGAGGTACAGGAACGCCAAGTCCATCTGCTCGTGACGAAGCCGGTCTATCGCGCGCAACTCTGGCTGGGGAAATGGCTCGGGCTCTTGATCCTCAATGCCGGGCTGTTGGCGCTGGCCGGCGCGGCAACGTATGCCTTATTGCGCTGGGATCTGCGCCAGGAAAATCTCGCGCAGTTTCTCGTGGCCCAACGCGTCGTGAAACCGGTGCCGGTCGAGATTGAAGAAACAGCGCGCAAAGTTTTTGACGAACAGAAACGCCGCGGCGAATTACCGCCCGGCCCACCGGACCAAATCCTCGAAGCCATCCGCCAACAACTCCGGCAACAGGCGTATTCCATCCCGGCGGGACTGGCTCGCCGGTTCGTGTTTGAGTTGCCGAACGCGCCGCTGCCGGGGCGACCGTTGGCGGTGCGCTACAAGTTTGCTTCGTCGTTGACGGGCAAGGATCCGGTCGGCTGTCTGCTGGTTGCCGGCGCGCCGGACCGGCCCGACCGATTTCAGAAACCGGAGCTGACCGCCCCCGCCGGGGTGCATCTCGTGCGGATTCCGCCGGCGATGTTGGAAAGTAATGGGATGCTGACAGTGGACATCGCCAACATCCATCCCGTGCCGGTCACGATGATCTTTGCGCCTGACGACGGCGTGCAGGTGTTGGTGCAGGAAACGAGTTTTGAGATGAATCTGGTGCGGTGCCTGTTGGTGGCATTGTGTCAGTTGGCGTTTCTCGGGGCGCTTGCGGTGACGATTGGGAGCGTGTTCTCGCTGCCGGTCGCAGCGGTCACGGCGGCGTATGCGGTGATGTTGATGAACATCGGCGGCTATCTCCAGACGCTGACGACCGAGCGCAATATTTTCGGCTCGGGTGACACGCCGGGCGCGATCGATTTCTTGCTGCATTTGATTTATGTGGGCTTGTTTTGGCTGACGAAACCATTTCAACAGGCCAATCCGTTGGAGCCGCTGGCCGGTGGGGAACTCATTGCGTGGAGCTGGGTGGGGTCGATCTTGTTGTGGCAGGTGATCGTGGCTGGGGGCGCGGTGGCGTTGCTCGGGATGTGGCTCTTTAATCGCCGGGAACTCGGGTTGCCGGAATGAAGCACTTCGGCGCCATCGTGCTTGTCTTGCTCGCGGTCACCGGCTTCTGGGTGGCGGGGTCGATGCAGCAACCGCTGTTGCAAGCGCGCCGGGATTTTCACCTCACCCGCGGCGAACCGCTGGAGAACACTCCGCCAATGGTCGCGTTCACGACGGTCGCACTCGGCGGGTTTCGCGGAATCATCGCGGACTGGCTGTGGTTGCGGTCGTCGCAGTTGCAGCAGGACGGGAAATATTTTGAGTTGGTGCAACTGGCGGATTGGATCACGAAACTCGAACCGCGCATGGCGCAGGTCTGGGCGTTTCACGGTTGGAACATGGCCTACAACATCAGCGTCCTGTTCAACGAGCCGACCGACCGGTGGCGCTGGGTCCGGCAAGGCATCGGCTTGTTGCGCGACGAAGGGTTGAAGTACAACCCCGGCGAAGCCCGCCTCTACCGGGAACTCGGCTGGATCTATCAGCACAAGATGTCCGGCAACTCCGACCAGATGAACGTCTACTACAAACGCTGGTGGGCCGACGAGATTGGGGAGTTGTTCGACGGGCCGCGCCCGGATTACAAAAACATCCCGCCCGACCGGGCCCAGCGGATGAAAGAACTGTATAAGCTCGACCCGGCCTTGATGGAACAGGTCGAACGCGAATTCGGCCCGCTCGACTGGCGGTTGCCGCAAGCGCACGCGATCTACTGGGCCTGGCGCGGCAAACGATATGCGACCGGCTTCGACGTGATTCAGTTAGAACGGATGCTATTCCAATCCATGGCCGACGCGGCGCTGCAAGGTGAACTGTTCAGCAACCCAGTCGAAGGCGTGTTCATTGCCGGGCCGAATCTGGCGTTGATCCCCAAAGCCCGCCGCGCCTACGAGCAAGCCATCGCGGCCAACCCCGGTGAGAGCGGCATGCAGAGCGGCCACCGCAATTTCCTCCGCACGGCCATCATGGTGCTCTACACCCATCACCGGCTCGCCGAAGCGCGGGACATTTTCGACGACCTCCGCCAACGCTATCCCGCTGCCGAACTGAATCAGAGTTTGGAAGCCTACATCTTCGGGCGCATGACCGAATTCCTCCGCGACGTCGGTCAGCGCGAGGCCATCGACATGATCATGGGCGCGTTGCAACAAAGTTGGTTTTGGCTGGCGATGGGCGACGAAGACCAAGCGCAAGGCTTCCAACAACTCGCCCGCAGTGTCTGGCGCGAGTACATGCAAACCCGGTACGAAAAAGAAATTGCCGAGCGCGCCGGCCTGCCGCCGCTTGAACAGATGAGCGAGCAAGCCCGGGAAGCCGTGAAGAAACAATTGCAGTCCGACGCCGCCAAAGCCCGGCTCGTTAAACCGGCCCCGTAATGTCCCGGCGGCACGGGTTGTTTTCCGCCCTCACAGAAGAACCAGTTAATCGCCTCTCGCCACGTCGCCCATTGCGAGGCGGCGACGCCGGTGCCCACCTGTCCACACTGCCGGCAACCACTGGCATTGGTCGGACACTTGCCCCGCGCCCCGCCTGCGTGGCCGACCCTGGCGGGCTCGTTCAACCACGCATAGCATCGGAGCTACGCTCCGCTCCGTCCGATGCTAAGCCTTGTCCGTTCGGCAACGGGTCATGATACTAATCGCTCATCCACCAAACAATGTAATGATCATACGCTACCGGCAGATACTCGCCAACAGCATGAAGGGGCGTATACAAAAAGCGAACCAATGGCGGCAAGTCCTCCCATCCTAGACTCTCGTGCCGCCTGTAATGATGCACAACCGGGCCCAAACTCAGAGCGTAGACCGTAAAAGCAACCGCTGAGAGCAACAACCAATAGGCAACACGACGCAAACCCGGCCGCTGTGCGACCTGCCTACCCGACGCTCCGCTAGTCTGCGTATTCGTCATGAGGATTACTCCGCCGAACACTGAAACTCAGCCACGGGCAACCGCGCGGCAGCGCGGGTGACCGTTGGCTGAAGTGAATTTTTAGCGCTGGTTCTCAAGGTCAAGGCTTTATCAATAGAACCGCTTTTGACTCGGGGTCAATGAGGACGGGCTTTGAATCCTGTACTCCCCGGGTAAACAGCTGCGTGAGCACCCCGTCCGGTGGACTATCGGACCTCTTCCAATACTTCCGCCTCATCGTGATGATGGAATTACTCTCGGTGCAACTCACAAAAAAGTCAGTCGAGTGGCGGGAGATACACCCCCAGTGGTACCCCTTGCCTGCATAGCCGGTGGGCGTATTCGTCAAATACAGGGTCTCTCCCGCCCCGACGCCGGCGGTACGCCACCAACCCTCCAAGCTGAACTTCTGAACGTTGGTCTCGGCCAGCAACGCGCGACCAACGAGCACGCAAACCAGCAATGAGAAAGTGACGCGGTATCGGTGGCTCATTGTCGTCATCGCTCGAGATAGCCGACGGAGTACCGCGCGCCAGCGCGGGACTCCGTTCGGCTCATCGGGGGTTGGGTGTCACCATAGTTCATGTTTCGAGCCACCAACGGAACATTTTGGGTGCTCGCCAAATTTTCCCAAAATATAAGTTCCACCCGCCGGACAAACAGGCATGTCGTTCGTGCCCCACTCTTGAACAAACCAATCCTGGAAGTTTGGTCGGAGATCGTCCCAAGTCGGAGTATCGGAATCAGTCTTACTGTGGGAGTTTCGTTTTGCATTTTCAATTTGCCTCAAATTGAAGACGCAAATTGGAATTGCATTAGTTTGCTTACGAGCGCGAATGAAGTTGGACGCGATCACTGTCAAGCCTGCCAATATCAGTACTGAACTTCCGACTGCAATTATTGTTCGCTTGGACATACGCGTGAATGACACCTAACGATCAAGTGAGCCGCGAGCGCCCGCAGGGCGCGAGTTGGCTCGACTGCCAGGTTGAACTGAGCCGCTGCGCGGCAACGCTGGCGCGCACGGCGAAAGTTTGGAGAACAGAACCACGCTCTTGCGTGCATCCTGTCCCCGACTATGAAACCACTACTCACGTATCCCTGTATCGCGCAGTTCAAATCGGTTGTCGAACTCAAAGACTTCCGCCCCA